>NZ_LIWF01000015.1:0-49282 GCF_012978615.1 Campylobacter sp. RM9328
GAACCTCCACGCCGTGAAGCACCAGATCCTAAGTCTGGCGTGTCTGCCAATTTCACCACATCCGCAAGAAAGAAATCGTAGTTTATCTAAAATAAACTTAAATAAACCAAAAATGGTACGCCCATCAGGATTCGAACCTGAGGCCTACGGCTTAGAAGGCCGTTGCTCTATCCAGCTGAGCTATGAGCGCATATGAAATAACGTGGCGCGCCCGATAGGAGTCGAACCCATAACCTACAGATCCGAAGTCTGTCGCTCTATCCAATTGAGCTACGAGCGCCCAAAATGGGGTGAGTGATGGGAATCGAACCCACGACCCTCAGGACCACAATCTGATGCTCTAACCGACTGAGCTACACTCACCATTTCAAAGTGGTCGGGGTGAAAGGATTCGAACCTTCGGCCCTCTGGTCCCAAACCAGATGCGCTAACCAGACTGCGCTACACCCCGCCTGAGTTGTGAGCATTTGCCACTACCTCATTAAAAAGCGCTATTTTAGCTAAAAAGTATTTTAATGTCAATAAATTTACGCTTAAAGTAATCAAAATATTTTTATCAAATTTTCTACTTTGAGCATTATAATTCAAATTTCAATAGCCATCACCTTTCATTTTACGTTTTAACACATAAACACTAACACAAGCAAAGCACAAGGCCGTAAAATAGACATTTATAAACATCGCTATCCAGATATGCTCTATCGTGCCTTTTAAAACATAAATAACCGTACTATAGGCAACGCTTTGCAAGATCAGTTGCCTTGTTGCGTTTAATACAAAAACCATTTTTGGCTTTTTAACCGCTTGAAGAACGCTTCCTGAGATATTCATAACGCCATAGCCTAAAAAGCTAAAAGCGCTAATTAGCAAGTAACCCTTAGCAATTGCCGTGGCGCTGTCATTTATGTCAAAAAATGAAATAACCCTAGGTGCGACAAATATCAAAAACATTGCCGCAAATACAAAAAGTAAAAGCAAAATTTTAATCGCATTTTTATAACAAAGCAAAACGCGATCGTGCTTTCTTGCTCCGTGGTTACGAGAAACGATACTCAAAACTGCCGCAGCGATACCGATAGTAGGAAGAGTGGTAAGCTGCTCGATACGAAGTGCTACACCATATCCTGCAACAGCATCAGTGCCGTAGTAGCTTATAAATTTAAGCAAAACAAGACCGCCAAGCGACATTGAAAGATAGTTTAGGCAAGCAGGAAATGCTTGATTTAAAATTTTTTTATAAATTCTAATATCAGGCAAGAAATTTCTCATATTTTCAAAATTTATCATGCCACTTTTATATGTCTTCTTAAATAAAAAAATACATCCCATAAACTGCACAAACGCAGTAGAAAAAGCAATACTTGCGACTCCCAAATTTAACATCTTCACAAAAATGAAACAAAGCCCAATGTTTATAAAAACACCAAAAAATAGCCAATTTCTAAGGCTTTTTGTATCGCCAAGAGCAATCAAAATACCGTTAAAAGCCTTTATAGATAAGAAAAACGGCGAAGCGACAAATATCACTCGTATATACTCAAGCGCTTCTGTTAAAAACTCCTCATTTGCTCCTAAAAATACAAGAAATTTAGGCGCTACCGCATAACCCAAACTCCCCATAAAAATAGCAAATATCAATACAAAAACCGCCCCTTTTTGGGCGTAAATTTTAGCTAAAAAGAGCTTGTTGGCCCCAAGTGCATTGCCGATAAGCGCCGATAATGCCGAACCAAAACCAAGCCCCATACCGACAACGCTAAGATAGAGCAAAAAGCTCATGGAAAGCCCCGCCGTAGCTGAAGTTGAAATTTTAGCAGCAAAAAATGTCCCGGTAGCATTATAGATAGTATTAAAAAGCATAGCTAAAGCCGCTGGAGTAGAAAGAGATACGATGAGTTTGTTTATAGGGTCTTTTGTGAGGTTCATGGTTTAATTTTAAAGGCGGAAAAACCGCCTTTTACTATAAATTTTAATGTTTAATTTGCTCTTGTTTTTTTCTAGCATATATATTGATAAGCTCAACCGATAACGAAAATGCCATCGCAAAATAAATATAGCCTTTTGGCACGTGAAGTCCAAGTCCTTCTCCAACTAGCGTAAAACCGATAAGGATCAAAAATGCTAGAGCCAAAATTTTAATAGTCGGATTATTATCAACAAAGTCAGAAATAGACTTTGAGGCAAACATCATCACTCCAACAGCTATAATAACAGCTAAGATCATGATCTCGATATGATTTGCCATGCCAACCGCAGTAATAACACTATCAAGAGAAAATACAATATCCAAAATACCAATCTCAATAATAGTTAAAGTAAATCCCGCCGCTTTGACGATCTTTTCTTCATGCTGCTCACCTACGACATTTGAGTGAATTTCAAGGGTTGATTTGGCTATTAAAAACAAGCCGCCGATAATTAGCACCAAGTCTCGCCCCGTTATCGTAAAGTCAAACACACTAAAGAGCGGCTTTGTAAGCTTCATGATCCAAAATAACGAAAGAAGAAGCAAAATTCTAGTAATCATCGCAAATGCAAGACCTATAATACGCGCCTTATCTCGCTGATGCGCGGGCAACTTGCCTACAAGGATCGCTATAAAAATGATATTATCTATACCCAAAACTATCTCAAGCCCCGTAAGCGTCAAAAGCGCTATCCACGCCTCGGGTGAACTCATCCATTCAAACATCTTTTTCCTTATGGTTTAAATTTAAAAACGCGATTATACATCAAACAAGTAAATTTATAGCGATCTGATGTCTTCTATAAGACTTAAAACTTCCTCTTCTTTACTAGCCCAACTCGTGCAAATTCTAATAAAATTTCGTCCATCAGGCAATTTGTAGAAAAATGCAAAGATGTATTTTTTACTTAAAATTTCAAGCCACTCGTCGCTTATCGCGAAAAATTGCTGATTTGTCGTGGAATTTGCCATGACCTCTACACCCTTTTCTTCAAAGGCTTTTCTTATCATAAGCGCGTATTTGACGGCATCTTTGCAAATTTTAAAATAAAGTTCATCAGTAAATAACGCATCAAACTGAACACCTAGCATCCTGCCTTTAGCCAAAAGTGCGCCACGTTGCTTCATGATATAGCGAAAGTCACGCTTTAAAGCGTCGTTAACGATAACAACTGCCTCGCCAAATAACGAACCGCACTTAGTTCCTCCTATGTAAAACACATCGCATAAATTTGCGATATCTTTTAAGCTAACATCACAGTATTGGCTCATCAAACCATAACCAAGTCTTGCTCCGTCGATAAAAAGCGGTAAATTTAACTCTTTGCAAACTTCATAAAGTCTTATTAGCTCCTCTTTTGTATACAGTGTGCCGCTTTCAGTTGGAAATGATATATAAACCATGCCCGGCTGGACGGTGTGACCTCTTGACGGGTCGATCTTATGTTGCATGTAGCACTCTTTTACCTGCTCGGCTGTGATCTTGCCATCTATCGCATCCAGTGTTAATACCTTGTGCCCACCAGCCTCTATCGCCCCTGTTTCATGTACCGCGATATGACCGCTATGGGCCGAGATAACACCTTGATGTGGGCGAAGTATGGATGTGATAACGGTTGAGTTAGTTTGCGTACCGCCGATTAAAAAATGGACCTGTGCATTTGGTTGTGCGCATGCCTCTTTTATCTTTTGCGCTGCGCTTTGACAGTATTTATCATCCCCGTATCCTAACGTCTGGTCTTCGTTTGTAACGATCAAGCTTTCTACAACCTTTGGATGTGCTCCACTTGCGTAATCACACTGAAAATACGTCATCTACTTCCTTTATTTTTCATTTTTAGATAAAATTTTTATTATACTTTCGGGTAAAATTTCATGCTCTAAAGCGTGAATTTTATCCTCCCAGGCTTCAAAACTCATTTGATTTTCGCGTTCAAAAGCTCTTTGCGCGATGATCTTACCACCGTCTAACTCCTCGCTAACCCAATGCACGCTAACACCGCCTACTTGCATATCGCTCTCAAAGCTCTCTTTGATGGCGTGAGCACCCTTAAATAATGGCAAAAGCGATGGGTGAAGGTTGATGGCTTTGATCTTAGAAGTAAAAACACTTGTTAAAATTCGCATAAATCCAGCCAAAACAACCAGATCAACATCGTATTTTTCAATCTCCTTTACAAGAGCAGTGTCGAATTCTTCACGCGAGTTAAAATTTTTATTTTCTATAATAACGCTTTCAAGCCCGTATTTTCTTGCTCTTTGTACGCCGTAAGCGTCGGCTTTATTTGATAAAGTAAGCACGACCTCAAGCTTAACGCCGTTAAAAATTTTCCCATGAACCTTGCTTAAAATCGCCTCTAAATTTGACCCTGATCCACTAAAAAGTATGGCTATTTTTTTCGTAAGCATTTTACCCCCTTTATGATATCTTTTGGACTTAGCGCGTAGTTGGCAGCCTTAAATTTGCGAGCAGATAAAGCATGAGCCAAGCTAGCCGTTATCGCCGCATCAAGCGGAGTGTAGCCTTGCGCCAAAAGCCCTACTATAAGACCCGAAAGCACATCTCCACTACCGCCCTTTGCTAGTGCGCTCGTGCCGTATCTCATGACGTAAATTTTACCATCTTGCGCGATTATCGTATTTGCACCTTTAAGTAAGAGGACGCATTTAAATTCAAGGCTAAATTTCCTAGCCAAACAAAAGCGATCCTCTTGTATCTTGCCAACCTCAAGCTCCCCAAATCCAGCCAAATTTAAAAGCGAGCTAAACTCTTTGGGATGAGGCGTGATAACTATATTTTTGTTTGCCCTTAAAAGCTCTATCGTGCGAGGCTCGTGGCACATATCAGCGTCTAAAACAAGCGACTTGCACTTAAGCACTTCAAAATCAAGCTTTTGTATCCCTTGTTTGCCAAGTCCCATGCCAACGGCTCCGGCATTCATTTTCTCGCTTACATCCTTGCTTTGCATTAGCTTATCATCAAGCGTTAAAATCTTCTCATCGCTTATCACACTAACAAGCCCTGCGCCCATCGCACTAGCGGCTAGTGCCGACATCCTAGCCGCACCCTCATGCTCGCCTACCATAACAAAAATATGGCCGAAATTTCCTTTATTTACATTTTTATCATCCCTAAATGGAAGTTTCATATCGGATTTTTCAAGTAAGAAATTTTGTGTTTGTGTTTGGAAAATTTTATCACTAACGCCAAGCCTGGCAACTTTGATCTTACCGGTGAAATTCTTTGCCGCATCAGAGTAGAGCCCTAGCTTTCTAGCTCCCATGGTTACGGTAACATCCGCCCTAAAACATGCCCCTAAAATTTTACCGTTTTTATCTAGTCCGCTTGGCACGTCGCAGGCTATTTTATAAGATTTTATATCATTTAAAGCATTGATTATCTCAATATACCCATCGTCTAGCTCCCTGCTTAGTCCCGAGCCGAATATTCCATCTATCACGCATTTTATATTTTGCTTTTTTGTCGGTATAAATTTGTCGTCTTTTATCAAATGAGTGCTGCTTTTAAAGCCTTCTATCTCGTAAATTCTTTTAACGCCGACCTTTTGCGCGGCTAAAAATTGCTTTTTGGCTAGCTCTCCAAGCTCCTCTTTGCAAAGAAAAATTTCCGTATCATAATCTCCGTAAAGCATTCTAAGCGCGGCTATCACATCGGCACCGTTATTGCCGCTACCTGCTACGCCTAAGATTTTAGAGCCTTTTTTAAATTTCTTTCTTATTAAATTTGCTATCTTACTAGCAGCATTTTCCATTAAAATTTCGCCACTAAGTCCTAGCTCCAGCGTCGCTCGTTCATCAAGTTCGTTTGTTTGGACAAATAGCTTTTTCACTCTAACTCCTTGCTCTAAAGCTTAAAGCCTCTAAGATATGTGCTTTTTGTATAAGTTTACTTTGCTCTAAGTCAGCAATACTTCTAGCCACTTTTAAAACCTTTTTTATGGCACGTTGCGAGAGATGATATCTTGATACAGCAGTGTTTAAAATCTCTTTTGCTACATCATCGCAAAGACAAAACTTAGCAATATCAGCGTCGCTTAGTTTGCCATTTAGCTCCGCTTGCCCGCGCATTTTTTGAAATTTAAATGCCTTTAAGACAAGATCGCTCATCTGTTTTGAGGTGATATCACTGCGGTCGTCTTTACTAACTTCTTCCATTTGCACGTATAAATCCATGCGGTCAAGTATAGGCTCTGAGAGTCTAGATTTATAGTTTTTTATCTCGTTTTCACTACATCTGCAGTTTAACTCCTGTGAGAGTAAATTTCCGCAAGGGCATGGATTAAGAGCAGCCGCAAATAAAAATTTAGTATCGTAAGTTATCTTAGAATTTACGCGCGAGATATGAATTTTATGATCTTCTAGTGGTTCGCGAAGACTTTCGATGATCTGTTTTGGAAAGTGAACAAACTCATCAAAAAAAAGCACTCCGGCATTTGCAAGAGCTGCTTCTCCGATCTTTGCAACACTAGATCCTCCGCCAAATATCGAGCTTTTGGTGCTTGTGTGATGAGGCGCTCTAAAAACCCTAAGAGCGCTAAATTCGCTATCTTGTAAACTTAACGAACGATATGCGGCAGTGTTTAAAATTTCACTTAAACTTTGCGGTGGAAGTATGTAAACAAGTCGTTTTGCACACATACTTTTGCCACATCCGGGGCTTCCTTCAAAGATGATGTTGTGCATGCCGACTGCCGCGATCAAGCAAGCTCTCTTTGCTCTACTTTGCCCCAAAACATCACTAAAATCAAGCTCAAAATTTTGATTAGGAACATAGCTTTCGCCGTTTATATCAATTACGTTTTGAAAGAGAGGATGTGAGTTTTTAAAAACACAACTACTTGCAAACTCGTCATCTTGAAAAAAATTTATAGCTTCTTTTAAATTTGATACGCCGTAAATTTCAAGATTTGGTATCATTGAGGCTTTTTGCGCTATCTCGTGTGGCACAAGCACTTTTGCCCTGCTAACGCTTGTACTTAAAAACAATAAAATGGAAAATAAATTTGCGGTATTTTTAATACTTCCGTCAAGTCCAAGCTCTCCAAAAACAAAAATTTTATCAAGATTTGGCGATTTTTGAAGGGCTATCAAAAGAGCGATGGCAAGGTCAAAATGCGAGCCAGACTTAGGAAGGTCTGACGGAGATAAATTTATGGTGATTTTTTGTGCGGGAAAGCTAAAATTTAACGCAAGAAGTGCGGCTTTAACTCGCTCTGCACTCTCTTTTATGCTAGCACCCGCAAGTCCCACTATGCTAAATCCAGGAAGCCCTCTTGAAAATGTTGATTCTACTTCAATTATCTTTAGACCGTCGCTATATGCGGCGCATTTTAGAGATTTCAACATCTTCCTTTCTTGGTAAATTTCAAAGTCCGCCTTAAATTTAATATCTAAAATTTAGATATTTTAAGGCTATTTGTCATCTTGATGGCGAATTTTTCGCTCGGATTTATTTTTGGTAGATGAAGTTTTTTGCGCTTCTTTGTATTCTTTATCAAATCTCTTTCGCTTATTAAAGCCTATTTTCTCTATAAAAAGATGACCTTCAAGATGGTCGTTTTCGTGTTGAAGCGCGATCGCTAAAAGCCCGTCGGCTTCGATGCTTTGAGCATTGCCAAAACGATCTTGATACGATACTTTTACAAATTCCGCTCTCTTTACATCCTCGTAAAAACCAGGAACGCTAAGACAACCCTCTTGATAGACGCATTCGCCCTGCTTTAGCTCAAATTTGGGATTTATCACTTCAAGTAGATCTGTCTTATCCTGGATACCCTCTTCATTTACTAAATTTATGATCAAAACACGCTTTGCAACGCCCACTTGTATAGCAGCTAGACCTATACCCTCTTTTGCTATCATGGTTTCATACATATCATCAAGTAGCTCATGTAACTTCTCGTCAAATTCAACTACTTCAGAAGAGACTTCGTAAAGTTTTTTGTTTGGATAAGATAAAATTTCTAAGATCAAAATTACTCCGATTCGTTAGTTAAAAATACAGGCTGTTCATCTGTGCTGTTTTCGTATAATTTATCTAATGCTCTTGATACGGTTTCTTCTATGGTTTTGTTTTTTGAAAGCAAGCTGGCCACGATCTGAACATCGAGTTTATACTCGCTATCACCTAGCCTACAAGGAACATTTGAAAGCATAGAAGCTATCCTGCTACACGCAAGCTTTGCGCCGTTTTCGTCTGTGTATTTCATAACCATAGCAAAACAGCCATCTCCGTAATGAGCCACTATATCGCTTCTTCTTGATGTTCTTAGCAAAAGTTGAGCGATGGTTTTAAAGATATTATTTTGCTCTTTTAGGCTTTTTACTTGGCCTAAAAATTCGTCCCTAACCTTTAAAAATAAGAATGATGAGTTATATCCGTATCTTTTAACCGCATCTATCTCATCTTGAAGCGTTGATATAAAGAATTTTTTATTATAAACATCATAGGCTATGTCGTGTATCGATCTTTCTTCGATGACTTTAAACATCTTGCCGATCTCTTCGTAGTTAGCCTTTATAACCTCAATATGCTTATCCATTAGGTTGTTTAACTTTGAGAGATCGGAGTTAAAGCCATTTAAGACATTTTGGACGGCAAGTAAATTTACGTTATTATCAAGGCTATCGACATGCCTACGCATGATGCCTTTCATAACGTTTAAATTTTTATATATGAGAGCTATAGACTGAAGCATGCCTTTTATCTGCATAAGACTTTGTCTAACTTCTTTTTCTATGCGAAAGTTACTCTCGATATCTTTTGCTACGCCTTCGTGTTGCGACTGTATAGCCTCGCCGACATGTTTTTTAAATTCTTCCGGCTGATCATCAAGCATCTTTTCAAAATATATAAGATAATTGCTTGGGATAGAGGGGACATTATCGGCGGCTAATCCTCGCAAAACGCTTTCTGAAAATTCGTTTATATCGTTTTTCTTTTTCAGCCCCGGTCTTCTAATGGCCATTTTATTTTCAGGGGCGGGAGCACTATCTATCTTTATCATAGCCTTTTCCTATTTAAAGCTTTTCTCCAAAATTTTATCGATAAGACCATAATCTTTAGCTTCTTGTGCGCTCATAAAAAGATCTCGTTCGGTATCTTTTGCTATTTTTGATAACTTTTGACCGGTATTTTTAGCCAAAGTATCGTTTAAAATTTCTTTCAAGCGTAAAATTTCACGCGCGTGAATTTCTATATCGGTTGCCTGACCTCTAGCACCGCCTAAAGGCTGATGTATCATTATACGTGAATTTGGTAAAGCATATCTTTTTCCTGGAGCACCGCAACTTAACAAAAACGCACCCATAGATGCTGCTTGACCGATACAAATCGTGCAAACGTCAGGCTTTATATAGTTCATCGTATCATATATACTAAATCCGCTAGTTATAACACCACCGGGTGAATTTATATATAGGTATATATCTTTTTCAGGATCTTCTGCTTCTAAAAACAAAAGCTGAGCGACGATAGAAGCAGCCATGCCGTCTTCTATCTCTCCGCTTAGCATAACGATCCTATCTTTTAACAAGCGAGAGTAGATGTCATAACTTCTCTCACCCCTGCTTGTTCTCTCAACTACGACAGGAACATAATAGCTCATTACTCAGCCTTCTCTTTTTTGGCTTTTTTATCCTCTTTATTAAACATTTCGTTAAATAATTTCTCTTCGATCATTGACATTTTTATAGCAGGAAGCATACCTTGCGCTCTATACATCTCAAGGTGTTGTTTAGGATCACGTCCACTTCTATAAGCTTCAAAATACACAGCTTGAACAACTTCTTGGTCGCTGATTTTTACATTTCTAACACGAGCTAGCTCATCAATAATAAATGTCAAGCGAACACTTTTTTGAGCATCTTCGCGGTATTCGTCACGCTTTTTAACAACTGCATCACGATCTTCTCTAAATGTTTTCATCTCTTCTTCGCTAAAACCAGCCCATGCGTTTCTAAACTGCATATCTATCTCTTGCTCAACGATATTTTTTGGTATATCAAAATGGAATTTCTCAACTACCGCTTCTGCAAATTTAGGCTTTAACTCTTCGCTTATAAGGTTAAAAATTTTCTCTTGGCGAATTTGGTCTTTTATACGCTCTTCAAGTAGCTCTTCGGTTGGATTTTCCTCGTTTGGCATTATAGCTTTTAGTGTTTGCTCATCTATATTTTCAGGCACTTTGCGCTCTTGGATCTCAAGTAGTTTTACTTTAAACACCGCAGGTTTGCCGGCTAAATGAGCAGCACCGTAATTATCAGGGAATTTTACCTCAACATCGCACTCTTGTCCTACTTTTAGACCCACCATGCCATCTTCAAAACCAGGGATGAATTGACCAGAGCCTATCTCAAGCACGTAGCCTTCGGCCTTACCGCCGTCAAACGCTTCACCGTCAACAAAGCCCTCAAAGTCAAATTTAGCAAAATCCCCATTTGCAAGCTCTCTATCAGCTTCTACTTTTTCAAGTGGAGCCATCATCTTTAAAAGCTCGTTTTTCTTCTCGTCGATATCTTTTTTAAGCACGCGTGGAGTTGCAAAATCAGGTATAAGCTCCTCATATCCACTTACATCTACATTTGGTTTGAAAGAAACAGTCATCTCTACATCAAGGCTATCGTCGTTTTTATCAAATTTAGAAACACTTGGCTCGCCGATGATATCGTCTGCTTTTTTACCAGCTTGCTTTACTGCTTCATTTACTATATCTCTTAAAATCTCTTGCTCAGCGTCGCCTGTTAGTTCTTTTTCATAGCGTTTTAATACAACAGCGGTAGGAACATGTCCTTTTCTAAAACCATCCACTTTCATGCTTTTAGACGCTTGTTTAGCTAGTTTTTCAACCTTAGCTTTAACTTCGTCGTTTGATACTTTTGCGTTTACTTCTACGTTAACGCTATCAAGTTGTTTTGAGTCGATTTGCATTTATTTCCTTTTATTTACAAAAATTTAGTCTAAAATATATCAAATTTTTCCTTATTTATAGTATAAATTACTAAATTTTATAGATCACAAAGGCGTTTTTATATAAAATGATCTTTTAAAAATTTTGGAGAATTTTATGCAAGAAAGTTTTGAAAACTCAGTAAAAAATATACTACAAATCATCGGAGAAGATACAAATCGCGAGGGGTTACTTAAGACCCCTGAACGCGTCTATAAGGCGTTTAAATTTCTAACCAGCGGCTACGAACAAGACCCAAAAACAGTATTAAACGATGCGCTTTTTACAAGTTCAAACAATGAAATGGTGCTTATTAGAAATATCGAATTTTACAGCCTTTGCGAACATCACCTACTTCCTATAATCGGCCGCGTACATGTGGCATATATACCAAACGGTAAGGTTGTGGGGCTTTCTAAAATTCCTCGCATGGTAAATATCTATGCCAGAAGACTTCAGATCCAAGAACAAATGACCGAGCAAATAGCTCAGGCTCTTGAGGAAGTTATCGCGCCAAAAGGCGTGGGTGTAGTTGTCGAGGCTAGACACATGTGTGTTGAAATGAGGGGCGTGCAAAAGATAAATTCAACCACTACCACGTCGGCTCTTCGCGGATGTTTTATCAAAAACGAGGGCACTAGACGGGAATTTTTCTCGCTTATAAACTCACCAAGGGAAACTCACTTTTGAGCTTAGAACGCCTAAAATCAAAGCTAAAAAACGACAATATCTCTCTTTCTAACACCTTTGGCGTTATAACAAAGATAACTGCTACAACCATACAAATAACCGGACTTCGCCCAAGTATCGGAGATATCGTCCGTATCGTTGCAAAAGATAAAAGCAAAAGCGAAATCGGCATGGTTACACAGATAAAAACCGGCGAGGCTTACGTCAGCCCGTTTGGTTTTGTTGAGGGTTTTAAGATAGGCGACTTTGTCTATGGCAGCGATCAGGGTATGAATATCCCGGTTGGCAAAGCACTGCTTGGGCGCGTAGTAGATCCGTTTATGCGTCCCATAGACGGCAAAGGAGCTCTTGATATGAGCGAATTTGCACCCATAATGAAATCCCCTATAGACGCTATGAAGCGAGGGCTTATAAACGAACCTTTTAGTGTTGGGATAAAGAGTATAGACGGTCTTTTAACATGCGGTAAAGGGCAAAAACTTGGAATTTTTGCAGGTTCTGGGGTTGGCAAAAGCACGCTAATGGGTATGATAGTAAAAAATACTCAAGCGCCCATAAAAGTAGTAGCACTTATCGGAGAGCGCGGACGCGAAGTGCCTGAATTTATAGAAAAAAACCTAGGTGGAGATCTAAGCGGAACAGTTATCGTCGTGGCAACCAGCGATGATAGCTCACTTATGCGAAAATACGGTGCATTTTGCGCAATGAGCGTGGCTGAGTATTTTAAAGAGCAAGGCAACGATGTGCTTTTTATCATGGATAGCGTAACCCGTTTTGCCATGGCACAACGAGAGATCGGGCTAAGCCTTGGCGAACCGCCGACCTCAAAAGGATATCCACCAAGCTCGCTTACGCTACTTCCTCAACTCATGGAGCGCGCAGGCAAAGAGGAGGGCAAGGGCTCGATCACGGCATTTTTTACAGTGCTAGTTGAGGGCGATGATATGAGCGACCCTATAGCCGATCAAAGTCGTTCGATACTTGACGGACATATCGTGCTTAGCCGCGAGCTAACAGACTTTGGAATTTATCCGCCAATAAATATCCAAAACTCCGCCTCTCGCGTCATGGGCGATGTCATAACCAAAGAACATCGTCAAAATGCCATGAAATTTAAACGTCTTTATTCACTCCTAAAAGAAAATGAAGTCCTGCTTCGTATCGGCGCATATCAAAGAGGTAGCGACAAGGAGCTTGACCTTGCTATATCTAAAAAAGAATACATGGAAAATTTCTTAAAACAAGACTCTGACGAGGCTTTTGAATTTGAAAAAACACAGGAAATTTTAGCACAGATAAATAGTTAAAAAGCCTTTAAATTTCGACTTTTTACAAATTTTACTTGGCTAAAAACAATTGCCGTTAAAGGAAAAAATATGGAAATTTTGCACGCAACACAAGATGACTTGGCAAAGATAACGGAAATTTACAACCAAAATATAGCCACCAAAAATGCAACTGCCGACCTAACTCCCGTTAGTATAGCTTCGCGCCAAGAGTGGTTTGACGCGCACTCTAAAACTCGTCCGATATTTGTCCTAAAGCTTGAAAACAGCGTTGTTGCGTGGGGAAGCTTTAGCGACTTTTATAAGAGGTCTGCCTATGATATAACCGCGGAAATTAGCATTTATGTTGACAAAAATGCTAGGCAATCAGGAATTGGCTCAAAGCTACTTGCTTTTATGCTTGATATCGCTCCAAGCCTTGGCATAAAAACTATCTTAGCCATTATCTTCGCTCACAATAAACCAAGCATCTCGCTTTTTAATAAATTTGGCTTTGAAAAATTTGGACTACTGCCACAAGTTTGCGACATGCAAGAATTTATCGCCGATGTTTTGATAATGGGCAAAAGAGTATAAAAGTAAGGCTATAAAAGTCCTACTTTTTTATCTTCGCCAAATGCCGAACTTAGCTCACGATCGATTGTTGTTTTAAAGTCGTTAAAGGTAAAAATTCCATCATCTCTAGCTGCGACTTTTAGTGCTGTGTTTTTTAATACTAGAGCGATTTGCGCGCCGCTTAAATTAAACTCCGCTAATTTTTCTATATCAAAATTCTCTTCAAAGCTTGCATTTTCGGGTAAAATTTTACGCCAAATGGCAAGTCTAGCTTTAAAATCAGGCTTTTTAAATTCTATCTTATAGTCAAATCTTCTTGAAAACGCACTATCAAAGCTTTGCAAAAAATTTGTCGTAGCTATCAAAACACCTTCAAATCTCTCAATCTGCTCTAAAAATATATTTTGCATTTGGTTATACATTTTTTCGGTTCCGCTACCGCTTTCTACACGTGCGCTTAAAAACTGGTCAGCCTCATTTAAAAGCAACACGGGCTCACTCTTGCTTTTTTTGCAAATTTCTTTGTATGTGTCAAAAATTTTTCTAACATTTTGTTCGCTTTCGCCAACATATTTACTTAAAATTTTAGAGCAGTCAAAACTTAAGATCTGCTTCTTAAGGCTTTTTGCAAGCCCCATCGCACTCATGGTTTTACCGGTGCCGGGCTCTCCGTAAAATACGATCTTAGCGTCTATGCCGCGACGAGTTTTTATGCCCCAACTAGAAAGCCTTGCAAGGACTTTTTTATCAAGTTGTTTTAGTATAGCATTAAGAAGCTCTTTGGTATTGTCACTTAACACAACATCGTCTATGCTTGAGCTTGGCTCTATGAGTTCAAAAATTTCTTGCTCTTTTACAAGACTTTCAAGCTTAAGTTTTTTGCTTACTTTTTCGCTTTGCGGGTGCATTATGCTTTGCAAAATCTCTTCGTTGATAAAGAAATTTCTACTAACATTGCCAAAGGCGTTTAATACCTCATCATACTCTATCAAGCCGTTTTCGATAAGCCTTGCGCCCTCTTCGAGCAAAGATCTGTTTTTTATACGTTCAAATTCATTGTCACTTACGAGACTCATGAGTGTATTTAGGTCGCGACCGTTTTCAAAATCCCCTGCATACTCCTCTTTTAAAAGAGCTAAAAATATCAACTGTTCTTTTGGTTCAAGTGCATTTTCTTTAAAAATTTGCTCTATTTTTATAGGTGTTTTGCTAAGTTCCATGCGCTCTTTTATACGGATCTCAAGCTCGCCTATCTGCTGTTTTATGCGGATTTTTGCATCTTTGGCTTCGTTTTGAAACATTGAAATTTTAGCATAAAGCTCTATACGCAAGAACTGATCTTTTAGATATTCTAAATGATCTTCATACGCACTTTGACTTGGAAGTTCTATGCTGATATTTCCATCTTGTAAAATTTTTAAAAACGACGGCGAAAGTGAAATTTCACAGTGAAGCAAAGATAGCAAATTTATGTGATTTGTTTTTGTTATATTTTCCGAGCTTTTAAATATACTATAACTTTGTGCTATCCAACCATAATCCAGTAGTGACTTTATATCTTTAAGATGTTCGAGATGTTTAAAACTCTCAGACGTATAAACAGCGCAAAGCACGTCATATACGCTAATGCTAGCTATACCGTCTATATAAATTCTACTTAAATGTCTTAGAATTTTAGCTTCGTCGATATTACACTTTATAAGAGTATAAATTTTACTTTTTTTAATGTCGGAATTAAGAAAATCAAGCAAATACTGCACTAAATTTTATCCTTTATCTGCTCTTTTAAAACGCGTTTTAACACCTTGCCAGTAGCATTTCTAGGAAGCTCTTCGGCAAAGTAGATGTTCTTAGGTATTTTAAAATTCGCAAGGTGTTTTTTAAGATACGCTCGAACCGCTTTTTCATCAAGGTCCATGCCATCTTTTAACTGGATAAATGCCACAACTTCCTCATCTGCATGAGTGTCTCTAACGCCTATAACAGCTGCCGCCTCAACTTCGTCTAGTTTATAAAGCACCTCTTCGATCTCACGTGGATAGATATTTATACCCTTTGATATGATAAGATCTTTTTTGCGATCGACTATATAGATAAAGCCCTCGTCATCAACCTTACCAAGATCTCCGGTGCGCAACCAGCCGTTTAGTATCGTCTCATCATTTGCTGTTGGCAACCCAAGATATCCTTGCATAACACAATCACCCCTAACAATGATCTCGCCGATCTCGCCCACAGGAAGCTCCATCATCTCGTCATTTACGATCTTTACCTCATACCCATCAAGCGGCAGACCAACGCTCATAGGCTTTTGTTTATCAAATAAATTTGCCGCAACTATCGGAGAACACTCGCTAAGACCGTATCCTTCAACCAGTGTTGCGCGAGGGAATTTTAACTTAAAGTCGTCGATAGTTTGTTTTGCAAGAGGAGCTGCTCCGCTAACAAATAGACGAATGCGGTTAAACCAGCGAAAATACCAAGGGATTTTAGCCTTGCCGATGGCGGTATAGATGGCAGGAATTCCCAAAAACACGCTAACTCTTTTAAATAATGTCTGTTTAAGCACATTTGAAAACGGAAAAACTGACTTTACAAGCACCATAGATGCGCCGGTATATAGAGGTAAAAGTATCGTAGCTGTTAGCGTAAAGCTATGAAACATCGGTAAAAATACAATAAATCTATCGTTTTTCTTAACGACAAAACGACTATGGGCGCCCTCTAAATTTGAAAATATATTTCTATAATTTATCATCGCACCCTTTGGCTTGCCAGTAGTTCCGGAAGTGTAGATGATATGGACTATATCGTTTAATGTCGGGGACTTTGGTATACTTAGGAGGTATTTGTGATCTAGCATATCGTTAAATTTAACATTTCTTGTGCTTTTAGAGTAAAGGCTAGGGCTTGTGCTAGGATGGAGATTTACATCAAGATATACACTCTCGCCAAGCTCCTCATCCATGCCCTCATAACTGCTTGTATTTTGCAGAGCCTTTGGTATCTCGCCTATCCAAATTATCTTTTTAAGGCTTTCAAGCTCGTTTAGTTTGATAAGCTCTTTGCTTAAAGAACTTGAAGCGATAAGTATTTTAGCATCACAATCTTTTAAAATATAGCTAAATTCTTCATTTTTTAAGAATGTATTCATAGGCACGGCAACCGCACCGATAGCAGTGATAGCCAAATACGAGATGATAAATTCTTGCGAGTTGCTCACACACATCGCTACTCTATCTCCAAAACCGATCCCTACGGCTTGCAAATATGCTCCGACTTTATCCACACAGGCTTTAAGCTCACCGTATCTTAGCTTATCCTTATCATCAAATATCGCCACCGCTCTTGGATAATCCTTTGCGGCATCAATTAAAATTTTATAAAGATTTTGATACTTATACATCATGGTTGCACCTAGAATTTATATTTTAAACTTGTTCCTACGATCTGAACATCGGCTCTATCGATCTTACCCGAAGCCGTAGTTCCAAGACCTGTTGGCACTCCTACGACATTTTTTGAGCTTCTATCTTGATAAACATAGCCAAGTGCTATCTCGCAGTTATCTGATATTTTATAATTTATACCAAACGAATACGCCCTTGAGGTTGTGTTTGGCAGCTCAAGTCCTGTTTCTTGCGGTTTTGCAACATCTTGATCGTGAGCAAAACCAAACATTAGTCTTATTTTATCGGTTGCGTCATAAGCCACGCCAACGCGGTAAGTATTAGTATCTCTATACTTTCTTGTGCTTGGTCTGTCCATTAAATTTGCAAAAAATGGATTACTTTTATAGGCTCCGTCGGGATAATTAAAGTCATAACCCTTAAAACTTGACCAATAAGTCCTCTCAAGAGCTAGAAGTAATGTAAGGTCTTCGTGTTTATACGCCGTAGCTAAAACAAGTTGCGCAGGCAGTGGAATTTCCACCTTTACATAACCATTATAATTTGCGGCAGGGTTTGCAAATTTACCGTCGGCATCACCGTTTATAGTAAGATCTACTTTTGAGCGGTAAGTCGCGGCAAATGATAAATTCGGGATAGGTCTATATGTTATCGCGGCATTATAACCACCATCTATACTATCGCCCGTAAGCTCCCTTTTTCCAAGAGCACCATAGTCGTTTGCTACTCTGCCTTTACTATAAACAGCTCTTAAGCCCACTGCAACAGCTAACTGATCATTTATACGATGAGCAACGGTCGGATTTAGCTCAACAACTTGAAGTTTAAACCTATGCGCGCTAAATGCGGTAGCAGGATCATCCCAGCCCATGCCAAGAGCCGCAGGAACGGCAAGAGCTAAACCAAAACGCCAGTTTTCATAATATTCCGGCGATACGAAGTTAAAAGTGGTTGCAAGAGAGTCAAAATTTCTTGAGCGATATGATTTTCCATCGTTTGTATTAAGCCCTACTTCGCCGGTATGAAACCAGCCAACCGTGTTTTCAAAATTATGTCTAGGGTCTAAAAACATCATATTTGCCGGGTTAAAATACGCGGCATCCGCACCAAAACTCATCGCAACGTTACTAGCTAAAAGGCCAAGTGAGTCAGAACTTTGCTCGGGAATTTTATATGCTCCGCCGTAAAGCAAAGTACTAGCTACAACAACGCCTAACGCACCTTTTTTAAACATTTCTATCCTTTTGTAAATTTCTTAAAATTTCTATCTCGTCTTTCCAAATACTCTCATCAATAGTTTCAAGAATAAGCGGAATATCCTCTATGCGCTCATCATTTATGATATTATCAAAAGCGCTCATGCCTAAAAAGCCCTTTCCAAGGCTTTCATGGCGGTCTTTTTTGCACGCAAGGTCAAATTTAGAGTCGTTTAAATGCATGGCTGATAAAAAATCATATCCAACGATATTATCAAACTCATCCATTGTTTTTTTATATGCCTCGGGCGTTCTTAGATCATAGCCTGCGGCAAATGTGTGACAGGTATCAAGACAAACCCCAACCCTGCTTTTATCATTTATACGCTCTATCAAAAACGCCAAATGTTCAAATTTATAACCCAAATTTGAACCCTGACCGGCGGTGTTTTCTATGACAAGTTTGACATTTTTACTGCGTCTTATAGCCTCATTCATACACTCTACGATAAGACTTAAGCACTCGCTTTCACTTATCTCTTTTAGATGAGAGCCTGGATGAAAATTTAAAAGCTCAAGGCCAAGTTGCTCGACACGTTCGATCTCGTCCATGAAGGCATTAAAACTCTGCTCTCTTTTTATATCATCAAAATGACCTAAATTTATAAGGTAACTATCGTGAGGTAGGATGTGCTTGGGTAAAATTCCGGCGTCGATACAATTTTGCTTAAAGGCTTTTATGCTTTTGTCTTCAAGTGGTTTTGCACTCCATTGGCGCTGATTTTTAACAAAAAGTGCAAAAGCGTTTGCACCGATCTTTGCTGCATTTAAAGGCGCATTTTCAACTCCTCCGCTACTGCTGACATGCGCTCCGATATATCTCATTTTAACTCTTTGATTATGATTTTTACCTTATTTTGTGTATCTATAAATTTAACATAGTTGTCACAAACTTCATATTTTATTGAATTATTGCTTATATTTTGGTCAAATCCACATGAAGTCTGTATTACACCTTTGGAATTATAAATATGCTTTTTTTGCAAGATATCACTAAGAAAATTTTCATAATGCTCTTGCAAAAAGAATTTTCTATTAAATTCCAACTTATCATAGCAAGCACGATTTACACAAATTTGAGAGTTTATTTTGATGTTTGCGCTATTAACTCCAATACTATAAATTTGCAAATTTAAGCTATTTTTATATGCATGCAAAAATCCTGTGTCATTTATCTTCAACATGGGTGAGATTATGGTAACTTGCAATGCGTCCGATCTTTGCGGATTTAAGGTAGCACAGCCAAAAAAGACGATGCAAAAAATAGACAAAAATAGAAATTTTAAATAAATTTTATTCAAAAATAATCCTTTTATTTTATTTTAAGTAAATTTGATATATAATCCCAACTTCAAACCGACGGATGGCCCATTCGTCTAGCGGTTAGGACATCGCCCTTTCACGGCGGTAACACGAGTTCGAGTCTCGTATGGGTCACCACTTCTTAACTTTACTTCCAAATTTTAAATATCTTTATAAAACTTTATTTCAATTAAAAGTCCATAGGCTTTGGTTTTCCTAAGAAAAATCCCTGTCCATACTTGATGCCAAAAAATTTAACTTGTTCTAAAATTTCAGGCGTGCTTACAAATTCAGCTACTATTTTATAGCCTTGTTTGCTTGCAAAGCTCACGATAGTTTCGACCAAAACCCTTGCATTTTGATCAAACGGAAGTTTTTTGATGATAGAGCCGTCGATTTTGATATTATCTATATCAAGCTCTAAAATTCGGTAGTAGTTTGAGTATCCTGAGCCAAAGTCGTCGATAGAAATTTTACAACCATAACTTTTTACGCGCTTGATAAATAAATTTACCGTCGCATAGTCGCTAATCTCTTCACTCTCAAGCATCTCAAAGCAAATGTGGCTAGGGTTAGAGCAAAGTTTTAACTTCTCTTCAAGTAGCTCGCGCACTGATACATCGGCGATATCCGAGCTTGATAAATTCACGGAGAACGTATACTCCGGGTAACGCTCGACAAGCGAAAATGCGTGGAGTATAACTTTTTTTGTGATTTGCACATAAAGTTGCGTCTGCATAGCAACTTCCAAAAACTCTCCCGGATAGCGAATTTTACCGCTTTGATCCACTATACGAACCAAGACTTCATAAAATTTCGGCTCTTTTTCATCTTGTGATATATCATATATGCCTTGACATTCTACTATAACCATGTTATTTTCAAGTGCATACTCGATAAGTTGAGTTATCAACTGGTTTTTATAGTATTGTATCTCGATCGCGTCGTTTTCTTGATAGTAATAAACATCAGTTCCTAGATTAAGCGCTTGTTGGTTGGCTAGCACGGCTTGCATCAAGCGGTTTGTCTGCACCGTATCGGCGGCGAGCGAAACACCTATGACGATTTTTGGTCCTGGCAAGGTCTCGGTTTTGCCGTCTACTACGACATCGATCTTGTTAAAATCAAAATAATCCTTTATAAGCTCGATATCTCTAACAATAGTATCGCCGTAGTACCAAATATAAAACGCATCATCTTGAAAGCGGAACAACTCTGCGTTTATCTCGGAAGTATCAACGCAAAGCTTAAGCGTGTTAGCAAGAGCTTTAAGCATTGCGTCTATGATCTTTGTTTGGTAAAAAAACCTCAGCATTTTAAAGTTTCTAACGCTGATGCAAACGAGCATTCCGTCTTTACCTGCTTCTAGTTTTTCCGTTAGTGCGAAATAGTTACCAAAGCCTGTTAATTTATCCACGACAGACTGTGCCTTTACCTGCTCATTTTTTATCGTAAGTTCATTTAAGACTCTAGTTTCACGCGTCCTATCAAGCTTTATAGCAATAAAACCTTCGGGCTTAGACTTAAAGAAAAACGGTATAAATTTAGCCTTTTCATACACAAGCGAACCGTCTTTACATCTGCTTATCAGCTCTTCGGTCTCCCAAGGAAGTGCCTTTGTGACCGAATTTTTAATCGAGTCGTAAATTTCTGGTGTGTGCATGTATGATTTTAGTAAATTTGGATCCTTGCCTTTAACCTCTTTAAAGGCATAACCGGTCGTATCTTCAAATGTTTTATTTACGTAAAGTATGCGGTTGTTATGGTCGGTATGAACGATAGAGCTGTGATCGTTATCGATAGTTGTTTTTAAAATTCTTATACTTCTTTCGTCGTTTTCGATACGCCTTAATTGACGTATGATAAATCCCAAAAGGATAAAAAACATTATAAACGTAACAACCTGAAGTCTTTCAAAGCGCTCTAGCGAGCTTTGTCTCCACTCGATATGCTCTTTTTCAAAATCATCTATAAATTTATTTAGCTTTAGCTCATTGTTTTTATTTAAAATTTCATCTAGTTCGTAAGATAGGTTAAGTGCGTATTTGGCACTATTTATCATTTTGAGTATGTTTTGATCTTTTGGGAACATGCTAAAAAATAGATCAATATCAGCCTCTATCGACTTTGGCTTTTCGGCATTAAATGCGATTATACTTCTTAGTTTTAAAAACAATGAGTCAAAGTCTTGAAGTTCGTATTTTTTAGCCTCATGCTCGCCGATATAGATAAAAGACATTATGCTTGAGCTGATATAGTTTGACTTATCTATCAAAAGTTGTTTTTGCAAATAAAGCTCATCAAGCCCCTCTATCTTTGCCGAAAGATCGTAAAAACCTTTTGAAAGAGTTTTTGTATTTATCTCTTTTAGTGCTGTAAGTGCGGTGCTAAATTTCTTGATATCGTCGTTTAGTTTATCCAGACTTGACGAGAAGATATTATGCTCCAAGCCATTGTCTATGTCTTTATTTATAAGCTTTAAATTTAAAATTTCAGAGCTTATTTTATCATTTACAACAGAAACTTGGTTTAGTTTATATAGGTTAAACGAGCATATTAAAAATATTATTGTTATTAAAGATGTTAAAAATTTAATTAGATGCGGAGTCATTGATTATCCTTGGGACTTCCCCATCCAACGATAACAAAAAGCTATATATACTATCTAACTCTTCCTTGTTTATCGTGTATTGTAGTTGATGATGGCTTACCATCCTTATAACATCACGCAGATCTTCTATACTTCCGTCATATAGATACGGAGCGGTTCTAGCGATATTTCTTAGAGAAGGCACTTTATGAAGTCTTTTGTTTGATTTTTCATCCGCGTTTATGACACACGAGTTAGCATGTTTATGAAAATCCGTATCCTGAAGTAAATTTGAACCTAAATTTTTACCGTTATGGCATGCCATGCAACCTATCTTTTGAAAAAGCTCAAATCCCCGTTTTTCTTCGCTATTAAGCGCCCTGCTATCACCTAACAGATATTTATCAAATCTTGAATTTACGCTTGAGACGGATTTTTCAAATTCAACTATTGAGTCTACGATATGCTTAAATTTAATATCATCTTTATAGACTTTTCTAAATAAAATTCTATACTCCGGTATAGAGTTTAAGACATTCATTATCTGGTCTTCGTCTGAATTTAGTTCTGATCTTGAAGTGATAGACTCAACGACTTGATCGTATATATCTCGCTTTCGTCCATCACTGTAAAATATATAAGTAAAGGCTGCGTTTAAAACGCTTATAGGATTTAGCATGCCCTTTTGCGGACGCTCCCTGCTCGTGCCGCTTAGATCCCAGTAGAGGTTATGGCAACTTTCGCAAGACAAAGTTCCGCTTCTGCTTATGCGCTTGTCGAAAAATAACTTTTTGCCAAGCATGGCTTTTTCTTTGTCGTATTCTACTTTTACAAGTGGCGAAAATGATAGGCTATCTGCAAAAATAGACACCATAAAAAACATTAGTAAAAAAATTTTTCTCATGCTTTCTCCAAAAAGTTAGCCGCCATTATACCTTTAAAATACAAAAACACTCATTAAAGAGTCGATTTTTTCATTTATTTCACCGTTTTTGCACATTTTTTCAAGCATAACGTAAACTTCGTTTTTATCATACACAAGTTCATTTATCTCAAGATGCCAGCAGATATTTTCAAAAGCTTGATCAAATTTTCTAGTTACAACTCTGGTTTCACTTAAAATTTCATGTTTAAATTTTATATTTTGTGCTTCAAGCCATGACTTGAGCTTATTTGCAACTATAAAATTTGTGGTTTTTCTTCCATATTTTTCAAAAAACGGCTCAAGCAAATCAGAGCTTCTAGGTTTTGCCCAACCAAGATAAATTTTTTCATTACCAAGGGTGTTAAATTTGGCAAAATCAGCCTCGCTTTGTATCGCAGGACTCATCGTGCAAAATACGATGTCATAGCTCTTATCACTTTTAAACTCACTCCAAGGCTTACAAATGAGGCTAAGGTTTTTGATGTCAAATTTATCCGCATCCTCTTTTAAAATTTCAAGCATACCCCGTGAGTTATCAACCCCTGTTATGTGAGCACATTTTGTAGCTAAGTAAAGCGTATAAACTCCCGTTCCGCAACCTATATCAACAAGTGTTTTATCTGTGAAATTTATACCGTAATTATGCAAAACTTCAAAAAATTTAGCTTGAAATTCACCGAGTTTCCCATTATATCGTTGATAATTATTCGCTTTTTTATCCCACATGTTTTTCATGTCATACTCCAAATTTTTGATATAATTTTAGCAAAAAAGGGCGACAAAATGAAAGAATTTATATATAAAACCACAGTTCCCCCGCAAGCCATCGACATGCACGGACACATGAACAACACGTATTATTTCATACTTATGCAAGAGGCGGCTTTTGCACACTCAAACACGGTCGGCGATACGATAGAGGCGCAAAAAGAGCGAAACGGGGTTTGGCTTATCACGACAAACGAGGCCTCATATATCGCTCCTGTCAAGCTTGGTGATAAGATAGAAATTTATACCTGGACGCAGGCTTTAAAGCGTGCGAGTTCGGTTAGATTTTTCGAATTTAAAAAAGACGGCGAAATTTTTGCTACGGCAAAGACTTGTTTTGTTTATTTTGATCCGCAAAAGAGCCGTCCAAAAGCCATACCGCAAGAAATTTTAAAACTTTATGAGTGATTAAGCCTCACACTCGCCGCAAATCCCCTTTATAACGGCGCTTTTTACCACCTTTGCCTCTTTTGGCATAGGCACTTCGATATTTGTTACTTTGTGGCAAATATCGCATATAAAATACGCTTTCGCACCGTCTGCTAATTCATAATAGCTTTTGTGGTTATTTTCAGTTCTAATTATAAGCCCGTGCTCTTCAAAAAGTTGCATACTGCGATAAAAAGTGGTTTTATTTGCGTCTAAATTTTGTAGTATCTCATCATAACTAAGCGGAGTTTGGCTTGCTTTTAAAATTTCTACTATCCTAACGCGAAGAACGGTCGGTTTTACTCCGTGTTCTTGTAAAATATTTTCTGCTTGCACGATTAGCCTTTTAAATTTTGCTTTCATATTACGCCAAAAAGAGTAAATTTAATATAAATTTCAAAAGTTAAGATAAAATTCGCGCTATTTTGGCATTTAAGTTGCAACTTAGTTGCATTTTGCTAGACTTTGCGAATTATTTTTTAGGAGATGACATGAAAAAGATTTTCACTTTCTTAATGTTAAGTGCAATCGCACTGTTTGCAAAACCGATAGTTACGGCAAGTATTTTACCTACAAAATACTTCATCGAACAAATCGCTCAAGATACCGTTACGGTAAATGTCATGGTTAGTAAAGGAGCCGATCCACACACTTACGAGCCAAAACCAAAGCAGATGCAAGAGCTTGAAAAAAGCGAAATTTATTTTGCCGTCGGAACGGAATTTGAAGAAGTTTGGCTAAAAAGATTTACTAAAACATTTAAAAATTTAAAGATAGCCCACACCGATGAAGGTATCAAAAAGATCTCCATGGTAAACGAACACGAGCACCATCACGAACATGGTCCACACTGCGACCACGATCACGGCGGACTTGACCCGCATATCTGGCTTGATCCCGTGCTTGTAAAGGCGCAAGCTAACAATATAGCAAAAGTTCTATTGGAAACTTTCCCGCAAAACAAAGAGCTTTATGAGCAAAATTTAGCCAAATTTCAAGCTAAGCTAGACGCGCTTGATAAGAAAATTTCAGACCTTTTAAAAGATACTAAAAACCGTAAATTTATAGTCTATCATCCATCTTGGGGATACTTTGCACACCGATATGACCTAGAGCAAATCGCCATAGAGATCGAGGGCAAGGAGCCAAAGCCGGCTCAGATCGCAGAACTTATCGAGGAAGCAAAAGAGCATAACGTAAAAGTTATCTTTGTTGCGCCACAATTTTCGCAAAAAGCCGCAAAGCTTATAGCAAGTCAAATAAACGCTAATGTCGTTTCTATCGATCAACTACCGCTTGAATGGGAAGAAGAGATGAAAAAAACGGCTGAAATTTTAGCCAAAAGTCTGTAAATGATGACGCGCATCTTAGTGCTTATACTTTTTAGCATTAACGCATTTGGGTGCGCTCTTTGCTCCCTTTACTCGCCGACTGCGCATGTTAGCACAAAATTTGATACAAACTCGACAAATATCACAGGCGTAAATTTTACATGGAGTTTTTCTGAAAATTTCTCAGAGCTGATGAGACAAAATTTTGATATAAACTCCGACAAAATTATCGATAAAAAAGAGATAAGAGAGATAAGACTGCTTTTACTTGACTATCTAGTTCCAAGACACTATCTCACAAACGTCGAATACTACGAAAAAGATACTGATGCCGTTAAATTTGAGCTTTATTTGAAAGATTATGAGCTTTATTTTGATGAAGGAAGGCTAAAATTTGACCTATCTTTTAAGAGTGAACTACCGCTTAAAGAGGGATTTGTGCTATCTGTTGAGATACTAGATAAAGAGGAGTATTTTCATTTTAAATTTATAGATAGCGATGCTTACGAGATAAATGACGGCTTTTGGGTCATACCCAACCTAAATTCAAACATCGCATTTTACACTCTCTCAAATAAACACGAGGCAAAAGCGCACAACGACAAGCCGACCTTAAAATCCATAGTAACAAACCAAAACGAACACGAAGAGATCGACCGTATAGACGAAGAGAAATTTAACTTCATCGCAAAAGCGAGACTAAGTTATCTTGATAGACTTAAAGAGCTTATCAAAAACAACAACGAAACACGCACAAGCGCGGGGTTATTTTTTATGCTGTTTTGCTCGTTTGTTTACGGCTTTTTACATGCGGCTGGAGCAGGACATGGCAAAATGCTTACAAGTTCGTATTTTGCCGCAACCGGCGGTAGCTACACAAAAGCGGCGATATTTTCTTTAAAGATCGGCTTCATGCATGTTCTTGGGGCGTTTTTGTTTGTATTTATAATGTTTTTTAGCATCTCGCAAATAAGCCCGACATATACCAAAGATGCCGCACGACTTACTACGATAGCTTCGGCGATTATTATCATTGCTATTTCACTTTATATGATATATAATAAACTCAAATTTTACACCAAAAGCAAAAATGCTCACGACTATAAATTTAGTCCACATAAGCCGGGTTGCGGTTGCCATGTCTGCAGTGCGTTAGCAAAAGATGATAAAAAATCCTACGAAGAGTGGCTGATCTCGGCGGCGGTTGCGCTAGTTCCTTGCCCTGGGACTATACTTGTTTTTATCCTAGCTTATGAGCTTGGAAGCTATCTTCTAGGGTTTTTAAGTGGGGTTTTCATGGCTCTTGGCATGAGTGCGGTGATATTTATAGCGGCAGTTTTTGGAGCGACCGTAAACAAAGGTGCGTTTAAAAAGCTGGAAAAATTTAAAATTTATCCAGAACTCATCGCGCTTTTGTTTATGTTTAGTCTTGGGCTTTTTATGCTTTTTACATCGGTGTTACAAGTGAGTGTATTTTGAGCTATACGATAGAAATTTCAAATTTAAATTTCAACTACGACGATCAAGTTGTCCTTGAAAATATCAACCTAACCTACAACAGTAACGACTTTTTAGCTATCGTCGGGCCAAACGGAGGAGGTAAAAGCACCCTGCTTAAACTCATGCTAGGGCTTTTAAGGCCTCAAAGCGGCGAGATAAAGCTCTTTGGCAAAGCTCCGCATGAAGTAAGCAAGCTTATCGGCTATGTTCCACAAAATTTAATATCCAACCCGAATTTCCCGATGCGCGTTATAGAGGTCGTTTTGATGGGGCTTATCGATAAAAAAATTTTTGGTTTTTACACAAAAGCCCAAAAAGAAAGTGCCATGCAAGCCCTTGCAAAAGTTGGCATGCAAGACTTCGTCTATCGCCGTATCGGAGAGCTTAGCGGGGGACAAAGGCAACGTGCTTATATAGCGCGAGCGCTTTGCGCAAATGCTAAAATTTTAATGCTTGACGAACCGACCGCAAGTATCGATACAAAAGGGCAAACTGAAATTTATAATATATTAAAAAACATAAACTCCCAAGGAACCGGCATAGTTTTGATCAGCCACGACCTAAATATCACGCTAAATTTTGCCACAAAAGTCGCTTACGTAAGTAAAAATTTATATATCCACGACATCGATAAAAGCGCTAAAAAACAAGAATTTATAAACCACCTAAGCAGCTCTCATAGCCATTTTTGCGATGTTGAGATAGCCCTTGGTGAGTGCGAATGCAAAGACTCACTACATGCAAGCGCTATTAAATTCACTCCTGCAAAACATAAAATTTTAGGCGGTTTTCATGCTTGAGGTATTAAATTTAAATTTTATGCAAAATGCTTTGATGGCTGGAATTTTAGTAAGTATTATATGTGGTCTTATCGGCTCTCTTATCGTGATAAATCGCATGACTTTTATCGCAGGAGGCATAGCCCATGGGGCGTATGGCGGTATAGGCATAGCGTTTTTCTTCTCGCTTGAGCCGCTTTTAGGAGCAGGGGTTTTCTCGCTCTTGCTTGCTCTCATAATCGCAACCATCACCCTAAACGACAAGGCTCGTATCGACTCCGTCATAGGGGCTATATGGGCATTTGGCATGGCGATAGGTATTATATTTATAGACCTTACTCCTGGATATAGCTCTGATTTGATGAGTTATCTTTTTGGCTCGATACTAGCCGTAAGTGATACGGATATTTACTTTATGAGTGTTATCTGTGTGGTTTTTACCGCCGTTATCGTTCTTTTTTACCGTCAGTTTGTGGCGGTTAGTTTTGATAGCGAATTTGCAAGCTTGCGCGGAGTAAATACAAAGCTTTTTTACTATATCCTAGTTTGCATGACTGCACTTTGCGTGGTAGCCACCATACGAGTAGTAGGTCTTATACTTGTTATCGCTCTTCTTACTATACCGCCTTATATAGCGCAAGGTCTTGCTAGCAGACTTGGCTCTATGATGCTTATCTCCGCACTCTTTTCGGCTGTATTTTGCGTTGTAGGGCTATTTTTGAGCTTTTGGTTAAATTTAACTAGCGGAGCTAGTATTATACTTGTGGCTTCGGTTTGTTTTTTTGTATTTAGTATATTTTTTAGACGCTTTAGAGGATAGAAAAATAGTAGAAGAAAGCCCCAAAAGGGGCTTGGATTAGAATTTTACACCTGCACCGGTTATCATGTGTTGTTTTTTAGTTGAAGTATCATATGCTCCGTTATTATTTTGATTATGAGCAAGCCTTTGGAAAGACTCCGAATTACGGATAGCTTGACATATTGTTCCTGTATTATCAGTAACAGGAGCTAAGGTTAGGGCATAACCTGTAGTTCTTGTAGTAGACTGACCACCAGGAGTAGTTGCGGCGATTGTTTCAGTTACGGCCTCTATCGCTATTGTTACACAAGCTGAATTGGTGCCAGATGCGTTTCTTGTATCATAAGTAACAGAGCCGCCTGGAACATTATTATCGTTAGTAAAAGCACCTGTTAAACGCACGTTTGTCATGTCAGATATATTTGTGCTTATAGCACCTCTAGCTACATAATACTGTGTGATATCGCCAACAGCCATTGAAATTTCATTTAAGCTTTTTGCCACTTCGGCATCATCTCTAGTCGCAGCAAGTCTTGGCACCGCTACCGCAGCCAATATACCAAGTATAACGATCACGAAGATCAACTCGATCATAGTAAAACCTCTTTTCATCGGTTTCCTCCTATTTGTTTAATTTGAACATAAGTTTGGATTATATCTAAAAAACAATATTTTAACAATAAATCCATTACACGTGCACGGCTTGCGTCTTAGCGCAAGAGTTTTTTTGTAAAATAGTTCCTATCTCGCTGATTAAAATTCCTGCAAGTATGATAAGCGCACCCAAAATTTGCCACACACCAAACATCTCTCCACCCGCAAAATACCCCAAAACTCCCGCAGAAACAGGCTCAAGCGTAAAGATAAGAGCGGCCTTTACAGGTGTCGTTAGCTTTAGCATGGTTGCTTGCATGATGAAGCCAAAAATGGTTGCAAACAAGATAGATATCACCATCGCTTTGTAAAAAGCATAGTCTAAATTCGGCGTTATACCATCTTCAAAAGCAAATGCAAAAATCGCACTTAACACGATGATGACACCAAACTGTGTCGCAAGAAGAGTAAATAGTTCGCATTTTTTAGCATAAAAGCTAGTAAATACGATGTGAAAAGCCCAGGCAAACGCACAAACTATACTTAAAGCCTCTCCCTTGCCAAAGCTAACACTAGGATCGCTCAAAAAGTAAAGCCCTATACATCCTAAAGCAACGCCGATATAGGCATATATGCTTATCCTTTCGCGAAAAAAAGCATAAACCACAAATGGAACGATGACTACGTTTAGTCCGCTAATAAACGCTACATTTGCACTTTGGGCAAATTTAAAAGCAAAGGTTTGTGAGGCAAATCCAAAAAATAGTATCACGCCAAGGATAAGTCCGTATTTAATGCTATTTATGTCAAATTTCTTATCAAATTTAAAGGCTATAAACGCCATGATAAAACAAGCTATCAAAAAGCGCCAAAAAAGTAGCGTGAAAACACCATTTGTCTGCGTGGCGGTAGCCATAGGTAAAAACGTCGCACCCCAAACAATAGCCGTAGCAATAAGAGCAAGGTCCGCGTAAGTCTCTTTTGTAGATAAATTTCTAAGCATATCTCCTCCTAATCTCACTAAAATCACATTTTTGTAAAGATGAAATGATAATTTAATTATGCTTTAAAATATTTTAACCAAGTGCATGAAAAGCCCATAAAGACGAACTTTACATAAAATTTATCAAATTTAACTACTCGTCAAAGCCTCTTTTGCGTCTTATCTTTGGAGTTATGTATGAACCAAGTTCGCTAGCTAAAATACCCACAAGTATGACAAATGCACCTAAAATTTGCCATGAACTTAAAATTTCCGCACCGAAAAAATACCCCACAAAGCCCGCCACAACCGGCTCAAGAGTTAAGATAAGCACGGTTTTAACGGGTGTTGTATAGCGTTGTGCTATATTTTGTGCAAAAAATGCAAAAACCGTAGCCAAAGTAGCCGTTACTCCGACAGCAACGACAAATTCTCTATCAAGCACGGGCACAGGCGTATCTTCAAAAATTACGGCGCATATCAAAGATAGGGCGCAAACTACTAAAAATTCCGTCGCAACCATGACAAAAATTTCGCATTTTTTAACAAAATATCCGGCAAGCATGATTTCAAACGCATAAGCAAAAGCACAAAACAAACTTAAAAGCTCACCAAGTCCAAATCCAAGCTCACCGTCACAAAGCATATAAAGCCCAACCGTAGCCAAACTAGCTCCTATATATGTGTAGGCTCGAATTTTGGTTCTAAAAAATACAAACATCAAAAACGGAACAAATATGACGATAAGCCCCGTTATAAAGGCAACTGTGGAGCTTAGAGTGTATTTAAGAGCAAAGGTTTGCAGGGCAAATCCCGCAAATAAAAACACACCCACTATCGCGCCGTATTTTATGCTTTTTGGATCGATCCTCTTTATAAATTTTAATGATATAAGCGAAAGTAACGCAAATGCGATAAGAAATCGCCAAAAAAGTATAGTAAAAACGCCGTTTGTATCAAGAGCCTTTGCCATTGGCAAAAAGGTAACTCCCCACACGATACCCACAATAACAAGGGTAAAATCGGCGTAAAATTCCTTTCTTCTATCTGCTTTTATTGCGCTTGCGGTAGTCAAATTTTGCCTTTAATTTATTTTAGTAGTCCATCAAGTAGCTTTTTACCCCCGTTTAATGGGTTGGCTCTAAGTGCGCTCTCTTTTTCGCGCATAACTGCAAACAAGCCCTCAAGCGTCTTTTTGCTGATGTATTCGTTTAAATTTTCGCCATCTTGCGGTATGTACTTATCGGCTCCTAAATTTGAGGCTAAGCTTTTTAGCTCCTTTGCGGTTTGAGAATTTGAAGCCGTATTTGAGATGAAGGAATTTAGTCCGTTATACGCGTTTGCAAAGCTGTTTTGACTCATTATTTTTTCGATAATAGGAGTAAAAACTTTTTCTAATTTGGCGCTTGAGCTCTTTTCAAGATAGGCTGTCATGGCGTCATCTCCGCCTTGTATAAGCGTTTTAACATCATCTTGGCTCATGTTTTTGATACTATCCGTAAAAATCTGTGCCGCACCTGCGACGGCTTGAGTGGCGGCTTCGTTTATGCTCGTTTGCATATCTTTAGCCCACTTTTCTCCGCCAACGCTTTTAGCTAAATTTGCAGCCGTTTTAAGAGTCGGAGGTAGGTCGATCTTGGCTGTAGCGTTATTTATAAAACCGCCCTTTAGCTCATCTACAGCTTTTGAGATCGCTACATTTAAAAGGCTTTTATAGTCTTGTGAATTTGAATTATTTAGTATCTCTCCGCCTTGTTTTAAGACATTTGTTATATCAAACGCATTAAGGTTTAGCGCAACGCAAAGCGCGAGTATAAGTTTGCTTTTCATTTGTGTCCTTGTTAAAATTTTTAATTTTACCCAAAAGCTTTTTAAGATACAATAAGCCCTTTTAAATTTAGAGGTGTAAAATGATATTTCTTCTAGCCATTGCCCTTGCTATGGACGCTGTTGCCCTTTCTATCATTAACGGCGCCAAAAACCCGCAAATATCCATTTCTCATATACTTAGAATTTCTGCGGTATTTGGAGTATTTCAGGCATTAATGCCTTTGATAGGATTTACTTTAGGGCTTAGTTTCATCTCTTTTATCGCCGGCATAGATCACTTTATAGCATTTGGAATTTTGCTGTTTTTAGGCATAAAAATGATAAAAGAAAGCCGTGAAGAGTGCGATGAAAATTTAGAAAAACTTAGCCTAAAAGAGCTACTTTTAGGTGCCATAGCAACCAGTATAGACGCACTAGCCGTTGGCGTAACTTTTAGTTTTGAACAAACCAACATCTTAAGTGCCTGTCTTATCATCGGGATATTTTGCTTTGCGCTTTGTATCATAGCTTGCTATATTGGAAAATTTATAGGCTCATATCTACACTCAAAAGCTCTGGTGCTAGGCGGAGCGATACTTATTTTTCTAGGCTGTGAAATTTTGATAACACACTTACTTGATCATGGATTTAACTTTTAATAAGTCCTGCTCGTAGCTAAAACCTTACATTTGTATCTCGATGCCAACTGGGCAGTGGTCGCTGCCTGCTATATCACTTAATATAAAAGCGTCTTTTAGTCTATCTTTAAGGCTTTGTGAAATAAAGAAATAATCAATCCTCCAACCGACATTTTTAGCTCTTGCGTTAAATCTATAACTCCACCACGAATAAGCCCCTTCTTTATCGCCATGAATTTGTCGATAAGTGTCGATAAAGCCGCTTTTTATAACCTCATCTATCCAAGCTCTTTCTATAGGTAAAAAGCCAGAGGTTTTGGAATTTGACTTTGGATTTTTAAGATCTATCTCTTTGTGTGCGGTATTAACATCGCCAAAAAATATCACATCATATCCGGCCGCCGTAAGCTCGTTTATATACTTTAAAAATTTGCTATAAAAGTCCATTTTATAAGCAAGGCGGATTTCATCTTTTTGCCCGTTTGGAAAGTAAATATTAAAGATCACTAAATTACCGAGGCGATGTTCCAAAACTCGCCCCTCACTATCTTCGAAAAATTGCGACTTAAAAGTGCTTGTATCAAATTTGGACATACTCATCACGCCCGAGTATCCGGCACGCTGGGCAGAGTTTATATTTATCTCATTAAAGCCTAAGGCATATATCTCTTTTGGTACATCAGTCTCTTTTACCTTAACCTCTTGAAGCCCTAGAAAATCAGGATCATGCTCGTTAAGCCACGAAAAACCGTCCTTTGCAGTTACGGCACGAAGTCCGTTTACATTCCAACTAATAAGTTTCAAATTTTATCCTTTTTAAAAGAAGTATAGCAAAAAAATTTTAGCTTTTAACGCTTATCAGGCGGCGGGTTTAATTTATTTTATAGTATTATTGTGTTTTATTTATTTATAAAACAAGAGGCCTGGCATGAGAAATCAACCAAAATATAAATTTTTTAAAAACTGGAGCTATGCTATAGATGGATTTAAAGATATTTACGCAAACGAAAGTAGCTTTCGCTTAGAGCTTGTCGTATTTACGGCACTTGGATTAAGTCTTTTTTATTGGAAATTTGACTTGATTTTAAATTTAGCCATTATCTTTTCAATGACCTTGGTTTTGGTATGCGAGTGTTTAAACTCAGCCATCGAACGAGTAGTTGATCTTGCAAGTCCAAACATCCATCCTCTAGCAAAATGCGCAAAAGATGCCGCTAGTAGTGCTGTTATGATATGTAATTTTTTATGTGGTGGGTTTTTTATATATGCGTTGGTAACTAAATTTTAAGCCGAGCGAGAACTCGGCTTAGTCTTAGCGCGTTAGCTGCTTGTCTTGCATGTATTTTGCAGAGTATTGTCCGCGCAATAAACAATCATAACAATCGGGTGCATAAAGCATCATCATGGCTTGCGCCGACATATCATATCCTGCGTCACCGACACTGTTTACTATCTGATTTACAACAGCCGAAACCAGTATGCCTAGCAAACCGCCGCTACCTCCACCTGAGTCTTGTTGTGCTAAAACCGTTCTTTCCCAAAGGGTATTTGCTGTATTTATATCAACAAGCTTTGCCTCTACGGCAACGGCTGTTTTGCTGTTTATTAGCTGATAAGAGGTGCCGTATTGTGATACATTTAAGTAAAGCACCGCATCTGCGTTAAAAATTTGCTTTAATTTACTAAGAGGAATTTGAGCGATCTCACTTGGCTCTGTTATACCGTTATGCTTAAAAGTGTCATTTACTAAAGCCGGTGAAAATACATAGTATCCAGCCTCTGACAACGGCGCAAGAGAGTGTGCTAAAACAGCTGCTGAAGCTTTGATCTCCGCTGTTTCATTCGTAGGCATAGGCACCAAGATAGAGCGCGGCTTCGTCTGTAAGAAATTCGAGTAGTCATAACCTTTTGAAGCAGCACAAGCACTAAAAAATAGCGCAATAAACGCTAGAAATAATATATTTAAAAATTTCATTTTTTAGCCTTTGTGGTTTTGTCTTGAGTTAGCAAGAACTCGATGTAGCTTTTAGACTCAGGGAAAAGCTCTACTTCTTTTTGAAAATACGCCTTAGCTTGAGGCATATTGCCTAAATTTGAATAAAGCAAACCAAGATGAGCATAAAACCCCGGAGGAACTTTTAAGCCTTTCTCATACGCTCTTTGCTCGCTATCTCTTAACATAGAGATTTGCTCATTTAAGTCATACTCATCGCTTAGATACTTGTAGTTGGCACTTGTATATGAGCCATCCCAGTAGTAAAGCGCGCTTGACTTATCTCCAGCACAACCAGCAAATATAAAAGCGCAAAGCGCAACTAATAAAATTTTATATCTCATGCTTATCTGATGCTCCAGCTGCCACTTTCAAGTCCTGTCACCAAGTTGTCTACCGCCTCTCTTATGGCTAAACTTAAAACTTTGCCGTTTAGTGTCGCATCATATCCTGAACTACCGCCAAATCCAATAATCTCTCTACTGCTTAGCTCATACTCGCCTGCACCTTGTGATGAGTATACTACTTCTGAAGTGCTTGTATCTACGACATTTAAATTTACTTTTGCATAAGCGGTTTGTTTTTTACCTTTACCAAGTATGCCAAAAAGCTGATGATCGCCGGTAGTTTTTCTGCCAAATTCCGTTACATCACCGGTAACAACATATCTTGCGCCTTTAAAATTTGCCTGTGTTTTGTTAAATTTATTCTCTTGCTCAAGAGCTTTCATATTTGTGCGCTCAAGCACGTTAAATCTACCGCTATCGCGTAAATTGGTCACAAGTATAGTTGCGGCTTGATTGCCTAGTCTATCCTCGCCGTCGCTAAAAATTCCGTTTTGATATGAGGATTGGTTGTTAAATCTACCTACCGATACGGTATGTTTTTCACCGTGATAAACAGTGCTAGCAGCCCTTACTTTTGGCGTTTCAAGCGTTCTTGAACTTTCGCTTGCACAACCGGCAAGTAGCATGCCCAGTGCTGCAACAGTTGCGATTTTAACGATGTGTTTTAAGTCCATCTTCTCTCCTTAATGAAATTTGATCTCAATAATACCAAAGAACAACTAAAACAGTGTTAAAAAATTTTCGCTAAATTTCATCAACGATCTCTTTTAATAAAGCATAAGATCGTTGCTGTTTTTGCTCGTCAAATATATAACTAACAGCCATTATCTCGTCTGCCTTAACCTCTTGAGCCAAGCTTTGAAGTTGAAATTTAATACTCTCTTTACTGCCGATTAAAGAGCATGCGGTCATTTGTCTAACTACCGCTCGCTCTTGATTTATCAAATTTGTATTTTTAAAATCAACCGGACCAAAATGTGGAGCCTGCGTTGCCTTTTGGTAATTTCGCCATACAGCCTCATCGTCTTTTACAGGAGGCATTAAATTTTGATTGCCGCCGCTTACGACATTTATGAAAAACATGGTTTGAGAGGTAGCAAGACTCATCGCCTCTTCATCGCTGTCACCAACATAAGCATTTACACCGATGATAACATAGGGCTTATCCAAAAATTTAGATGGCTTGAAATTTCTTCTATAAATTTCTACCGCATCATATAAATCCCTTGGAGCAAAATGAGACGTAAACGCATAAGTAAGCCCTAGCTCTGCCGCTAAATACGCACTATGCAGGCTTGAGCCGAGTATATAAAATGGTAAATTTAAGCCCTTTGCAGGATATGCTTGCACGTTATTTGTTCCCTCAAAATACCCTCTAAGCTCTGCAAGATCGTCTCTAAAGTCAACCTCGCTACGCCCCCTTCTTAGAGCTCTTGCCGTCGGAGTATCAGTGCCGAGAGCTCTACCAAGCCCTAACTCGACACGACCGGGATAAAGCCTTTCTAAGGTAGCATATTGTTCAGCTACAACATATGGGCTATGGTTTGGCAGCATCACTCACCCGGATCCAACTCGCAATGTATTTGTATGCGAAAGTGTATGCTCTATAAGCAAGGCAGTAGCCGAACTTGCGATATGCGGCATGTTGTGGTGCTCTGCTATCCAGTAGCGCTCTATGCCTAAATTTTCAGCAAATTTGGCTAAATTTAGCATAGAATTTACGGCTTCTTTGTAAGTTTGTCCCTCGCGGATCGGAACTAAATTTAGTATGGAAAGTTTCATTTTTATCCTTGTAATTTAAATTTTATAAATTCTATCCATTAACAATTAACAAAATTTCAAGGTAAAAATAATAACAAAGTGTATTTGGCGTCTAAATTTAGATAAAATTTGACGCCTTTAGAGGGTTATTAAAACGGTTTAAATACTATCATCCAGATGATAATTAGCATAGCCACAGTCGGTACTTCGTTATAAGCACGGAAGAACATGCCCGATTTATTACAGCGCTTTTCGCGAAGCAACTTCATGTATCTGCCAAGATCAAGATGGTATATCGCCATTAGCACAACCACGGTCAGCTTTACATGTATATAACCTGATCTTAGCAAGTCAGGCATCGAAAGGATGATTAAAATTCCCGTTGCGAATGAGCCTATTAACGCGATCCAGCCGATATAATGATACATTTTGTATTCCATAACCTCAACTACTTTTACATAGTCTGGTTTATCCATATTTTCCGCATGATAGACATAAAGTCGTGGCTGATAGAACAATACCGCCATCCACGATACGAAAAATATATAGTGTGCAAATCTGAAGTAATTATAATACTCCGCCAAAATATCTGACATATTATCTCCTTTGAATTGTTTTGTTATCTAAATAAAATTTCTTTTCTGGCTTCAAATTCGGCTTTACTGATCTCACCTTTTTCATAAAGCTCGTAAAGACGTTTTAGGTCATTTGCGATATCTTGATTTTTAAGATCTCGCTTAAGCCCCTCTTTTAGGATATTTTCATCGACATACTTACCTGTTAAAAATACATCCGCTATCCACCAAATGCCCCAGATCAAGAGAAAAACATATCCCACAAGCACAACTTGAAGCATGGTCCCCATAAAAAACAGCCCCATCATTAAAAAGCCTGTTATAAATTTACCAAGATAGAGCCTATGTGCACCAAGCCAGCCCAAGAAAAACCAAAGCGCGTAAGCTACATATATGTTATTCATTGCTCTTCCTTTTTGATCTTAAATATTAATTCTAAATTAAAAATTATTAAATTATTTTAAATTTTACTCTTTTTAGCAAAAAAACTATGCCAAAGTATTAAAACAACGCCAAGATCTATCATCACGTCGGCAAGATTAAACACCGCGAACTCAAACCACTTATGCCAAAATACATAATCCACTACACCGCCATGAACAAATCTATCAAGGATATTTGAGCATCCTGCACCAAAGATCAGACCGACCGCGGTTGTGTTTGAGCTTAAAATTTCCCTCTCTTTTAAAAGATACATAAAAGCAGCCACAAGAAGTGCTAGCTGAATAAATTTTAAATTCTCCCCCAAAAAAGAAAACATAGAAAATGCCACGCCAAAATTATAAGTAAGTATGAGAGAGAAAAACTCCCCCTCATATCTACCGTATCCTGCGACATAGGCTAGTTTTATCGCCTGGTCAAGTAAAAATACAAAAACAAAAACAACTAAAAATTTAAATAAAATTTTATGCATTTAAGGCTTTTATGAAGAATTTTTCAACCTCTGCCATACGCTTTTCAACCAAGGCTTGATTTTTACCTTCGAGCAAAAGGCGGATGAGATTTTCTGTCCCGGAGTAACGAAATAACGCCCTTATGCCGTCTTTTTTAAGACTTGCCTCAAGCTCTTTAAGCCCATCTATCTTGTCAAGAGGTTTTTTCTCGCTTATCTTTAAATTTAATAAAATTTGCGGGTAAGGTTTTATCGCGCTAAAAATTTCACTTACTTTTTTACCTTTCTTAAGTATCATCGCAACTATTTGCATGGATGTTACAAGCCCATCGCCCGTCTTTGCAAAGTCGTTAAATATCACATGTCCGCTTTGCTCTCCGCCAAAATTTATACCATGTTTTTTCATAAGCTCAAGAACGTATTTATCACCGACATTAGCCCTAATGAGCTTTAAGTCGTGTGAAGCTAAATGATCCTCAAGAGCCGCATTGCTCATAACAGTAGCAACTACGCCGCCGCCTTTTAGCATATTTTGCTCGTTTAAAAACGTGGCTAAAACGCCAATTAGCGCGTCGCCGTGCACCACTTCGCCACGCTCATCAACAACCACTATCCTATCTGCATCGCCGTCAAAGGCAAATCCTATATCCGCACGAAGTCTCTTAACCTCGCTTGCTAGCTCCTCAGGATGAAGCGCGCCACACCCTTGGTTGATGTTACTGCCGTTTGGCTCATCGTTTATAACGATAACATCGGCTCCAAGTTCGCTAAAAACAGTCGGAGCGACTTTATATGCAGCACCGTTTGCCACATCAAGAACAACTCGTAAATTTTTAAGAGTTAACTCTTTTGGGAAAGAATTTTTTATCTGCACGATATATCTTCCAATAACGTCATCTATACGTTTGTTTGCACCAATTTCAGTCATTGTCTTTTGCGCATTTGCTATCAACTCATCGTTAAAATAAATTTTTTCTATCTCGGCTTCGATATCCTCTTCAAGTTTATCGCCCTTTCCGTCAAAAAATTTAATGCCGTTATCATAAAAAGGATTATGTGAGGCACTTATCATGATACCAGCGTCACATCGCATATTTTCAGTCAAAAACGCTACCGCAGGAGTTGGCATAGGTCCTATTTGCAAGACATTATAGCCAACAGCCGTAAGACCAGCAACAATGGCCGTTTCTATCATATAACCGCTTTTTCTTGTATCTTTTCCAAGCAAAATCGTATTTGTAACCGAATACTTTCTAAAATAAATTCCCGCTGCCATTGCTAGGCGCATAGCCGTTTGTGCGGATAGTTTTTCTCCCGCTTTGCCACGAACTCCGTCGGTACCAAATAGTTTCATAATTGTTCCTTATTCTAAGACTTTACTTCCTAGTAAATTTATGCATATAAAATAATTCATACGCAAATTTTGCTATTTTATCAAAAAAATATAAATTTATATAAAAACCAAAAACACTAAAATATTATAAAAAGATGGCAGTTATCGCTTTTATGGCCGATAAAATTTACAGCGATCTAAAAAATTTTAAATTTTACTTAAATTAAGCAATATTTAAATAAAAATTACATATAATCACGGACTAAAATTATCAAAAAGGTAAATTATGGCAAATCACAAATCTGCTGAAAAAAGAGCAAGACAAACTATAAAAAGAACTGAGAGAAATAGATTTTACCGCACAAGACTTAAAAACATAACAAAAGCTGTGCGCGTAGCTGTTGAAGCTAAAGATCTAAACGCTGCTAACGAGGCTTTAAAAGTTGCAAACAAAAGTATTCATAGCTTTGTGAGCAAGGGCGTAATCAAAAAAGAAACAGCTGCACGCCGTGTTAGTCGTCTTGCAAAACTTGTAAATACATTAAAAGCTGCGTAATTAACCCTTAATGTTTGCCGATAAACTCCAACCGTTTTTGGATCGCTATAATGAAATTTCTCTACTTCTAAGCGATCCAAGCATAATCAACGATATAGAAAAGATGACTAAGCTCTCAAAAGAGCAGTCATCTTTAGAAGATATCAAAAATGCGGCAAGTGAGTATCTGCAAACACTTAACGATATAGAAGAAAACAAATCCCTTCTTGACGATCCAGAACTTGGCGAACTAGCCAAAGAGGAGTTAAAAAACGCTCAATCTCGTATCGTTAAGCTTGAGGACGATATAAAAATTCTACTCTTACCGAAAGATCCTAATGACGATAGAAATATCTTTTTAGAGATCCGTGCCGGAACAGGCGGCGATGAGGCAGCTCTGTTTGTCGGCGATCTTTTTAATGCATACATAAGATACGCCGAACTTCACGGATGGAAATTTGAGATAGTAAGTCAAAGTGAGGGAAGTGCGGGTGGTTTTAAAGAGATCATCGTGCTTATCAAAGGCGCTGGTGCATACTCAAGGCTCAAATTTGAAGGTGGAACACACCGTGTTCAACGTGTGCCCGAAACCGAAAGCCAAGGTCGCGTGCACACATCAGCCGTTACTGTAGCCATCATGCCGGAAGTTGAAGACAGCCAAGTGCAGATAAACCCCAACGACCTTCGTATAGATGTTATGCGTAGCTCCGGACATGGCGGACAAAGCGTAAACACAACCGACTCGGCCGTCCGTATCACACACATCCCAACAGGTCTAGTCGTAACCAACCAAGACGGCAAATCGCAACACAAAAACAAAGAAGCTGCGATGAAAGTACTAAAAGCACGCCTTTACGAAATGCAAGAGGCTGAGCGTCTTGAAAAAGAGATGAATGAACGTAAATCACAAGTAGGAACCGGCGACAGAAGCGGTCGTATACGCACTTACAACTTCCCGCAAAACCGTATAAGCGATCATCGCATAAACCTGACCCTTTACCGTTTGGACGCTATCATGATGGCTGGGTTGTTTGACGAGATCATAGAACCGCTTATCGCCCACTATCAAGCCGAGGCATTAACAGCTGCCGGCTTATAAAAATGTCGATTAGTGTTAGAAACCGACTTGATGTTGAAATTTCAAACGTTAAAACAGGTGCTATAAATTCATTAATAACCGCTAAACTAAAAAACGGTGAAATTTTAAAAGCAACCATTAGTGTTAGTAGCGAGAAAAATTTAGAGTTAAAAATCGGCAAAAAAGCGGTATTTTTATTTGAAGCTTCAAATGTTGTCGTTGCAAAAGACGGAAATTTAAAGCTAAGTGCGACAAATCAAATTTCAGGAACAATCAGCAAGATCATAGACACTGCAACAAATTCCAAGATCATTATCGATATAAAAGATGATCAAATTTCAGCCCTTATAACAAAGAGCTCTTGTAAGAAGCTAGCCTTAAAGACGGGCGATAAAGTAACGGCTATCATTAAAACTTCTCAAATAATAGTAGGTGTAAAAGTTTAAATACAAAATTTATAAACACCGTTTTTTACGCGCTCTATTACGCCTTTTTCTTTTAATAAATTTAGCGTATTTATAACAGTAGGCTTGCTTGCATTTGCCAACTCACAAAGTTTTTCGATACTTGCAAAAGCAAATCCTCTCTCATCACGCAGCCTGCAAAGCTCGCTTATCACCACCATCTTCTTCTCGCCAACGATCGCAGCAAAAACAGATCGCTCAAAAGCATCCATTACGACTTTGCTTTCTTACTGCAAGCCTTTACCGCCTCTATCACGGCATTTCTAAAACCATTTTTCTCAAGTGCCGCGATCGCTTCTATAGTAGTCCCCATGGGCGAGCAGACGGCATCTTTTAGCTGCGCTGGATGCTTGCCGGTTTGTGAGATTAAATTTGCAGAGCTGGCAACCGCGCGAGATGCGATCTCATAAGCCTTAAGGCGTGGCATACCCTCTAAAACCGCTCCATCCGCCAAAGCCTCGATAAAGACAAAAACATAAGCAGGAAGACTTCCGGCTATCGCTACAAAAGCAGCAAACAGCTTCTCTTCTATCTCATGAGCAGAGCCAAAACTCTCTATAAATTTCATCACAATTTTACGATCCTCATGTGTAAAATTTTCACCAAAACATATGGCGGTTACACTTTGAGAGATAGCGGCTGCGACATTTGGCATACTGCGAACTATTTTGACATTTTTATTTAGCCTTTCGCTCATGAAATTTATGCTAATCCCGCTTGCAACGCTTAAGATTATCGCACCGTCTTTAGTGTCGTCTTTTATTGCTTTTAGCAACTCTTCAAATCCTGCAGGCTTAATAGCGATAATTAACAAGTCGGCATTTTTAGCCACTTCGTGCTCATTGTCACATACATTTATGCCAAATTTATCTTTTAACGCGCTGTTTTTACTTCTTGCAAAGGCAAAAATTTCTTGCTCTTTTACAAATTCCTGTTTTATAGCCGCGCCAAGTATCGCCTCGCCCATATTTCCAACACCTATAAATCCAACCTTCATCATTACCCCCTAATCTGCCCGTTTCCTCTTACGACATATTTGTAAGTCGTAAGCTCTCTAACACCCATCGGACCTCTTGCATGAAGTTTTTGTGTCGAAATTCCTATCTCTCCGCCAAAGCCAAATTCCCCACCGTCGCTAAATCTAGTTGAAGCGTTTGCATACACGACGGCACTATTTACCGAGTTTAAAAACAGCTCTATATTGGCGTAGTTTTGGCTTAGTATCGCGTCTGAGTGTCCGCTTGAGTGCTCATTTATATACCTTATAGCATCGGTTGTATTTTTAACGCTTTTAACAACCAAGATAAGATCTAAAAATTCTGCTCCAAAGTCCGTATCTTTAGCTTTTACAACATTTTTTTCATTCATAAATTTAGTATAAATTTCATCATCTAGTCTTAACTCTACTTCACTTAACTCTTTGATAAGAGCAGGTATAAATTTATCCGTGATATTTTCATGCACAAGCACACATTCAACCGCATTACATACGCTTGGTCGCTGTGTTTTTGCGTTTTTTACGATATTTACGGCTTCATTTATATTGGTACTTTCATCGATAAAAATTTGGCAAACACCAGAACCTGTCTCAACCACAGGGATAGTTGCGTTTTTGATTATAAATTCTTTTAAATTTTTACCACCGCGAGGGATTAAAACGTCGATAAATTCATGCATTTTTATCATCTGCTCTACCACACTTCGATCCGTGCTTTGCACTAGTTGCACGGCATTTTTTACAAGCCCTGCTTTAGATCCTACCTCGTTAAATAAATTTACAAGAAATTTGTTGGAATTTATCGCACTTGCCGACCCCCTAAGAATGATAGCGTTCGAGCTTTTTAATGCAAGTGCCGCCGCATCTATACTAACGTTTGGTCTTGACTCATATATCATGCCGATAACGCCCAGAGGAACACGTGTTTTTGTTATTTGCATGCCATTTTTATGCCGCCATCCATCTAAAATTTCACCAATAGGATCGGCAAAGTCAGCCACTTCAAGCAATCCGTTAGCCATCGCCTCTATCCTGGCGTCACTTAGTCTCAAACGATCAAGCAAAGCAACATTAAGACCTGACGCTTCTCCGTTTTTTATATCTATCTCGTTTACAGCTTTTATTTGCTCTTTTTTTGCTAAAATTTCAGCAGATACGGCTCGTAAAATTTCATTTTTCGTCTCACTTTTTAATGCTACAAGCTCGCCAGTTGCCTCTTTTGCCAGTTTTGCAATATCTAAAATTTCATTCATTTCATACCTTTTAGTTTTGATCTTTAGAGGCTAAGTTATCTGCATGTATAACGTCATTATCACTTTTGTGACCTAAAATTTGCTCTATCTCATCACTTTTATGACCCTTTATAAGAGAAATTTCACTACTTGAGTAATTGCTTATGCCTTTGGCGACGACCTTGCCTTCGCGACTTTTTACGCTTATCATATCACCTCTCTCAAACTCCGATATAACATCTAAAATTCCAACACTAAGCAGGCTTTTACCTTGCGCTAAAGCCTTTATCGCTCCATCATCAACCACTATCTCACCTTTTTGCGTAGCGCCGTAAGCAAGCCAATACTTCCTTGAGCTTAGCCTCTTTTGATTTGCCAAAAAGAGAGTTCCTATCTTTTCTTCATTTAAAATTTTAAACAACACATTTGGCATTTTGCCATTTGCAATGATTAAATTTGTGCCGATCTTATTTGCCATTTTGGCTGCGCTGATCTTAGTAGTCATACCCCCTGTGCCAAATTTACCCCCGTCACCGTCAGCCATTTTTTCTATATTTTCGTCGATTTCTTCAACGGTGTTTATTAGTTTTGCGTCCAAATTTGTATTTGGATTTTTATCATAAAGCCCATCGATATCGCTTAGTATAATAAGTAAATCAGCATCAACTAAGCCTGCTACAAGTGCACTTAGAGTATCGTTGTCGCCCACCTTGATCTCATCAGCAACCACCGGGTCATTTTCATTTATGATAGGCACGATACCCAAACTTAAAAGCTTTAAGCAAACATTTCTAACACTCAAATATCTTTTGCGATCACTAAAGTCGCCTCTTGTAAGTAGAAGTTGGGCGATATTTTTAGAATGTGCCCAAAAAATTCGCTCATAAAGATGCATTAAAGCCACTTGACCTACCGCCGCTAGAGCTTGTTTTTCATTTATATTACTCGGTTTTTTATCAAGCCCAAGCAACCCCATGCCTGCACCTACAGCGCCAGAACTCACTAAAATCACCTCAAAGCCGCGATTTTTAAAATCGCAAATTTGAGCTACTATGGATTTTATAAGCGTTTCATTAAGAGAGCCATCGGAATTTGTAAGAGTTGAAGTGCCGACTTTTATTACGATTTTCTTGATGTTTTTAAAATTACGATGCATTGTATGTAGCCTTAAAAATTTTACGTAAGATTATAACTAAAATTTGGTATATTTTTAATTTTTTGCTAAGATAGAAAAAATTTTAAAGGAAAAAAATGTCAAATATCAAAGAGTTCTTAAGGCACGAGGCTAGCGGTGGTGTCTTGTTGATGATAGCAACTATTTTGGCTTTAGTTTGCCAAAATACATTTTTAAGCGAATTTTATAATGAATTTTTAAAGACGAAATTCACTATAAGCTTCGGAGATATCGGACTTAGCAAGGCTCTTATATTATGGGTAAATGATGGCTTGATGGCGGTTTTTTTCTTTTTAGTCGGTCTTGAACTAAAACGTGAGGTCTTAGAAGGTGAGCTTAGAAATCCATCGCAAATAGCTCTTCCTGCGATCGCGGCTGCCGGTGGCGTTATAGTTCCTGCGCTGATCTTTTACATCTTTGCCGCAGATGATAGTTTTGCACTTAAGGGCTGGGCTATACCAACGGCTACCGACATAGCATTTGCCCTAGGCATACTTAGCCTGCTTGGCTCACGCGTGCCAACTAGTCTTAAAATTTTTCTTATGACGTTAGCGATCATCGATGACTTATGTGCCATTATAATCATCGCACTATTTTATACAAGCGAGCTTAGCGTCTTATCACTTGGCATATCGTCTCTTTGCCTTATAGCTCTTTTTGCACTAAATCGCTACGGAGTAAAAAGTAAGGCAGCATATCTACTAGTGGGTGCTATCATGTGGGTTGCAGTACTAAAATCAGGTGTCCATGCCACTCTTGCAGGCGTTGTGGCGGCATTTTTTATACCTTTAAGCTTTAAAAATAGTCCAAAATCAATGCTAAAAGAGATAGAGCACGACCTGCACGCCTGGGTTGCTTTTGCGATACTTCCGATATTTGCTTTCGTAAATGCGGGTATTGCCTTAAAAGGTGTTGGACTAAATGAAATTTTATCTCCTGTTGCTCTTGGAACCGCTCTTGGTCTTTTTATAGGCAAACAACTTGGTGTATTTGGATTTAGCTTTGTGGCTATAAAATTTAAGATGGCAAAACTTCCAGACGGCGTAAATTGGGCGCAACTTTACGGAGTAGCGATACTTTGCGGAGTTGGTTTTACAATGAGTCTTTTTGTAAACGGTTTAGCCTATAACGACACAGATGCCTTTGCCTACACTGATAAGCTAGCTATCTTGATAGGCTCTGTTATATCAGGGGTTATAGGTTTTGTTATATTAAGAGTATTTAGTAGCGAAAGAAAAGAAAATTTGGATTAATAATAAAAGAGTGGATAGCTCCACTCTTTGAGTCTTCTTAGCCTTTTTTAGGGGTTACTAGCATATTGACATAGCGACCTTCCAAGAGTGGTTCTTTGTCACGGTCTGCAACATCTTTAACCAACTCCCAGACTTTATTTAACATGATAATACCGGCTTCCGGCGTGCTCATCTCGCGACCTTTTAAAAATACACGAAATTTAACATGTTTTCCGTCTTCTAAAAACTCCAAAGCATGTTTTACTTTGTAGTTTATGTCGTTTTGTGCGATTTTAACAGAGAGTTTTATCTCTTTTACCTCAATGACTTTTTGCTTCTTTTTAGCCTCTTTTTGCCTTTTTTCTTGTTGATAACGGAATTTTCCATAGTCCATTATCTTACAAACAGGCGGTTTTGCATCAGGTGCTATAAGCACCAAATCAAGCCCTTGTTTTTCAGCTATCTTTAAAGCCTCGTCTCTTGAAACAACACCGTAAGCAGTGCCGTCATCTCCGACACATCTTACTTCGCGCGCCCTAATATCTTCATTGAGCAATACTTCTTGTTCTTTACTCAAAAATGCACCTCACTAAGTTTCTCCTTTGTTAAATTTACAAATTCCGCTAAGCTCATTTCGCTTTGCGTTCTAGCCTGTCTATCGCGTAGAGCTACAGTTTGGTTTTCTACCTCGCTATCACCCAACACAAGTATCATAGGCACTCTTTGTTTCTCAGCCGTTCTTATTCTTTTATTTAAGCTCTCATTTTTACTTGAAATTTCAACATCAACACCTACCTTCATAAGCTCTTTTGAAACATGTTTTGCGTATTCAAGATGAGCGTCATTTATCGGCACGACAACAACTTGCGTTGGAGCGATAAAGAACGGTAGCTCACCTGCTGTGTGTTCGAGTAAAATTCCTATAAATCTCTCAAAACTTCCAAGTAATGCACGGTGTAACATAACCGGACGTTGGCGTTCGTTGTTGCTATCTATATATCCAAGATCAAATCTCTCAGGTAAGTTAAAGTCTACTTGGATAGTGCCACACTGCCACTTTCTTCTTAATGCGTCAGTGATTTTTATGTCGATCTTTGGTCCGTAAAACGCTCCGCCACCCTCGTCTATGCCGTATTTAAAACCATTTTCGTCAAGAGCCTCTTTTAGTGCTTTTGTTGCTGTTTCCCAAATTTCATCATCACCGATAGCTTTAGCCGGTTTTGTAGAAATTTCCATTTCGTATTCAAAACCAAAACTTTTCATGATAGCGCCGGCAAAACTTAAAATTTCAAGTATGTTTTCCTTTATTTGGCTTGGCATACAAAATATATGCGAGTCATCTTGAGCAAATTCGCGAACCCTAAAAAGTCCATGAAGAACACCGCTTTTTTCATGGCGATGCACTACACCATACTCAAAAAATTTAAGTGGTAGGTCACGGTAGCTTCTAATATCTGTTTGATATACCTTAATGTGACCAACGCAGTTCATCGGCTTTATACCATACTCTTGCTCGTCTATGGTCGTAAAATACATATTTTCTTTATAATTTGCGTAGTGTCCCGACTTCTTCCAAACATCTGCTTTTAAAAGCTCCGGACCTCTAACAGGCTCATATCCGCGCACGCGGTGAGCTTTATAAAGCAATTGCTCTAGCTTACTTCTTAAGCGTCCGCCGTTTGGTAGCCACAGAGCAAGACCGCCGCCAACCTCTTCATCAAAGCTAAAGAGTTTCATCTCTACGCCAAGTTTTCTATGGTCGCGCTTTTTTGCCTCTTCGATAACACGAATATGCTCTTTTAAGCTCTCTTTATCGGCATAGGCTGTGCCATAAATTCTATTTATCATCTCGCGATTTTCATCGCCTGCCAGATAAGCTCCGGCTACGCGAGTTAGCTTAAAGAATTTTAGAAATTTTGTATTTGGAAGGTGTGGTCCGCGACACAAGTCTTCAAATTCTCCTTGTGTATAGCTACTAACTTCACCATCTGGTATGCGTTTTAGCACCTCTTGTTTTAGCTCGTCATTTTTAAATTTATCGCTCATAAAAGCTTTTGTAGAGCTTGTTTTGACTATATCTTGCTTTTTTTCCGCAAGATCTTTCATCTTTTTTTCTATTGCCGCTAGATCATCTTCAGTAAGTTTGGTATTTGCCTCATCTACTTTAAAGTCGTAGTAAAAACCATCATCTACATTTGGTCCGACAAAAAATTTAGCCCCAGGGTAGATCTCTTTTATGGCTTGTGCCATGAGGTGAGCACAGGAGTGACGAATGACATTTAATGCTTCCGGTGAGTTGTCGAAATATATAGGAGAAGCTTCGCTTTCACGTCCTGCGATGCTTTGAGTGTCGACTATCTCGCCGTTTAGTTTGTATGCGATTATATCGCTCATTTTGATTTCCTTTGTTTTACTGGATTGTCTTTTTTACATTAAAAGAACTAGGTTTTGATTGTATCCAAATGGACTTTAAGCTAAACTTAATATTTTAATAAAATTTAAATAGCTTTTAATAGTATATTTAAATATATTTTATCTATATAATTAATTATATTTTAAGAGAAAAGGCGTTAGTATTTTCACAAATGTTTTGTCTTTGCATTACTCAAAAACATTTTCTCCTTCTCCAAGGATCGTGCGGGGAGATTACCTCGCACATTTTATTATCAAACAATAATACAAACATGCACAGATATTTAAATTTAAAATATAAATCAAAATTATGGGGAGATAAAGCATAAATGGTGGCCCCGAATGGACTCGAACCATCGACCACTACCATGTCAAGGTAGTGCTCTACCAACTGAGCTACGGGACCAAAAATATTTTGGGATTATATTAAAAATTTCATTTTTCTTTGCTTAAAAATTTATTTTTTATAAATTTACACTAGTTTATCAAAAAATGTCACTTCTCTTATATTTAATAATTTCTTAAAAAAATCAAGCTTATATTTAAAAAAAAATCTCATAATACCTATTTATTATGTCAAAATATACTTGTATATGCCCAAAATACGGTATTTTTAATTTTTCATTATTTCTCATGTTTTTCTCATAGTAAATAATATATAATTTCACTAACCAAAAAC
>NZ_LIWF01000016.1:0-40083 GCF_012978615.1 Campylobacter sp. RM9328
ATCTATCAAAATTTATCCTTTTATTACGCGTTATTCACCTAAATTTCATATAAAAGATAAGTGCCATATAATATAAATTACTTAATAAAATCTATGGGTATTGTAGCTGAAATTTAATGCCGACCGTTAGAATGATCCTCCAAATTCTTTGCCTAATCCTACAAAACAATTAAATACAGTTTGATATCACTAAAAATTTATACGGCTTGTGGCAAAGTTTGGGTCGAAATTTATGTAGTTATGCTTAAGAAGAGTTTGGCTCAAAACGAGCCAAACTCTAGCTTTTAGCCTAGGAATTCGCGTTTAAAATACTCTTTTGAAGCTTTGCATAAAGGACAGGCTCCAGGGGCTTTTTTGCCGCGGTGAACGTGTCCGCACACTTCGCAAACCCAGATATCCTCATCCTCGCTCTCGAAAAAGCCCTCTTTTTCAAGCATATCTTTAAGAGCCAAATACTCTCTTTCATGCTCTACTTCAACCTTGCCGATAGCTCTAAAAAGTCTTGCGATATCGTTAAATTTCTCCTCTTTAGCAATACTTTCAAAGCCAGGATACATGGTTGTGTGTTCGTAGTTTTCGCCTGCTGCAGCATCTAGTAGGTTTTTATCCATCTTATCGATCGGATCGTTCATAAGCTCGTGATATGCTTTAAATTCTGCTCTTGCATGCCACTTTTCATTCTCGGCTGCCTCGTAAAAATGTCTTGCGATAGCGTGATAACCGGCTTCACGAGCAAGATCGCCGTAAAGTTCGTATTTGTTTCTTGCTTGTGATTCGCCTGCAAAGGCTTTCATTAAATTTATCGCGGTTAAATTTTCGGTTATACACTTCATTTCTTCGCCACAACAGCTTAGTTTTCCACCACCGACTTGTTGAACCTCAACTTCGTTACCACATTTTTCACATTTATATGTTTCGTATTGTCTCATCTTATCTCCTTAAAAAATATTTTTAATTGTATCTAAATAATTAAATTAAGTAAATAATAAAATTTATTGATAATGTTTATTGTTATTTTATTTTAATAATCAAAAATAGCCCAAATTTGATAAAACACCGACTATTTTTATCATAAATTTCAAAAATAATAAACTATATCAGCGATAAATTTTACTAAAACGACATTCGAAATTTTAAAAACTTAGTATCTTATCGCACTCCATAACCAATTCGAAAGTATGTCCATACTGCCCTTTACATCGGCGCCGTTATAAGACTGAATGTTTAGTATAAAAAGATACTTCATTTTAGCTATTTTGGTTTAAATTTTATAAATTCTGCCACTGTTAAATAAATGGATTTATTTTTAAAAATGGGTAATTTTAGACGATTTTGGGTATGATTGAGAGGTAAATTTTGGAGGAAATATGCAAATTGATATAAATAAAGTACAGATCGAGCAAAGCTGGAAAGAGGCTTTAAAGGATGAGTTTTTGGCACCTTATTTTGGTGAGATAAAGGCAAATTTACTAAAAGCAAAAGCTAGTTTTACTGTTTATCCACCTTCAAATTTGATATTTAACGCATTTAATCTAACGCCGTTTAATGATGTCAAAGTCGTGATATTAGGACAAGACCCTTATCATGGAGCAGGGCAGGCAATGGGCTTAAGTTTTAGCGTGCCAGATGGCATCCGCGTGCCTCCTAGTCTTGCTAACATTTATAAAGAAATTTATGATGACCTTGGTATCCGACAGCCAAATTCAGGCGACTTAACTTACTGGGCAAAACAGGGTGTTTTACTGCTAAACACTAGCCTAAGTGTCAATGCAGGACAGGCAAATTCCCACTCAAATTTTGGCTGGCAGATATTTACAGACGCAGTTATAAAAACACTCAGTAAAGAGAGAGAAAATATAGTCTTTCTACTCTGGGGTAATCCCGCAAAAGCTAAAATTCCACTCATTAATACTAACAAACACTTAGTACTAACAGCAGCTCATCCAAGCCCGTTAGCGCGTGGAGCGTTTTTTGGATGCAAACACTTTTCTCAAACTAACAAATACCTGTTAGCTAACTCGTTAGCTCCAATAGACTGGGATTTAAATAACGGATAAGGCATATGATGGCTATTTTAACGGAAATTCTCATATACATCATAGCGGCATTTTTTGAAATTTTAGGCTGCTTTGCGTTTTGGCAGTTTTTTAAAAATTCTAAAAATTTCATTTGGCTTGGAGTGGGAGTTGTAGCACTCATTATCTTTGCATATACACTAACAAAAGTTCAAAGCGAATTTGCAGGACGCGCTTATGCAGCTTACGGCGGTATCTATATCATCTGCTCACTTTTATGGTTAAATTTTATAGAAAAACAAAATTTCAATAAATTCGACCTCATAGGTGCACTAATAGCACTGATCGGGGCTTGCGTTATAATCTACCCAAATTTAAGATAGGATAAAAATGAGAAGAAAAGATAGAGAGCTAAGCCAAAACGAGGCTTACGATATAATTGATAATTGTCAGTATGGTGTCATCTCGTATATAAATGATGATGAAATTTTTTCCGTGCCCATATCTATCGTAAGAAAAGAGGATAAAATTTACATTCACGGGGCAAAAGGCGGAAACAAAGCTAAACTATTTAAAGACGGCAAGGATGTAGAGTTAGTTTGTGTAATTGATGTAAAAGTGCCGGAATTTAGCAATGAGTGCGTGAAACAAATGATACAAGATAATAAGGCTGCAAATGTATTTACAACACAATACAAAAGCGCTATCGCAAAAACTAAAGCCTATCTTATAAATGATGATGAAACAAAGATAAAAGCATTAAGACTACTTAGTGAAAAATACACTCCAAAATACATGGACGCATTTGACGTAGCTATAACACAATCTCTAAAAATAACTAACGTATATGAGTTAAAGATTATTAGCGTTAGCGCAAAAGCTAAAATTTTAAAAGGATAAAAATGATCGTAAGAAAAGCTAAAAAAGAAGATGTAAACGCGATAATATCGCTTATAAATGAGCTTGCCAAGTATGAAAATATGTCAGATCAAGTAGACATAGACGAGGCTGTTTTTACTTCACATTTGTTTGAAAAACAGTTAGCTAACGCGTTAGTAACAGTTAGTGACGACGATAAAATAGTAGGCTACGCGATATACTTTTACTCATTTTCCACATTTTTAGGACGAGCCGGGATATATTTGGAAGATTTATATATAAAACCTGAATTTAGAGGCAAAAAAGTAGGGCTAGCGATGATAAAAGAGCTTGCAGAAATTTGCGAACAAGAGGGTTACGGGCGTCTTGAGTGGGAGTGCTTGGATTGGAATGAACCAAGCATTAAATTTTATGAAAATTTAGGTGCTAAAAAGCAAAGCGGCTGGATAAAATTTAGAATAACAAAAGAAGATATGATAAAATTAACTGTTAAATAACTCTAAAGGCTATATCTATGATATTTATAAAGCTTAGAAATTGAGAGCAGAGGATTTTGCTTAAATTTTTGTAATTAATATAACAAATATTAAGGTTATAACTTTAAGAAATAATATTAAATTTATAGCTTAAAATATAAACTTATATTTGTTATTAAAAGTGTGATTTTAACGATAATATATAAATTTATAAACTTATATTTAAAATGAAATTTTTTTGTCTTTTATGATAAAAAATATCAAATAAGAGCAATTATCTCAATTTGATTTTAAGCTATCTTCGCCTATACTTCGAGTATCAAATTCCCCATTCAGGTCAGCTATGAAAGAAATTTTAAAACGAGACGGAACTAGACAAGAGTTTGTTGCATATAAGATTGTCGATGCGATAAAAAAGGCTTTTAAGAGCGAAAACAGAGAGTATGACGAAAAAATTTTTACAAGCGTAGTTCAAGATATCTTTCAAAAATCAGAAGTGATAACAGTTGAAGATGTCCAAGATGCGATAGAAAAAGAGCTTTTTGAAGCCGGATACTTTGATGTGCTTAAAAGCTTTATGCTCTATCGTCACACACATAAACTCCAACGCGAACAAATCTTAGGACTAAATGAAGATACAACATACATAAACTCTACCCAGACCATAAATGAGTATATAAACGGTACCGACTGGAGAATTTCTGCAAATTCAAACACTAGTTACTCTAACGCAGGTCTTATCAATAACACCGCCGGTAAAGTCATCGCAAACTACTGGCTTGATGCTGTTTATAGCAAAGAAGAGGGCATAGCCCATAGAAACGGTGACTATCATATCCACGATCTTGATTGTCTTACCGGATATTGCGCCGGTTGGTCGCTTAGAGCCTTGTTAAACGAAGGCTTTAATGGAGTTAGAGGACGCGTAGAAAGTAGAGCGCCAAAACACTTCCGCGAAGCTCTAAGTCAAATGGCTAATTTTCTAGGCATACTTCAAAGCGAATGGGCAGGAGCGCAGGCATTTTCTAGCTTTGACACCTACCTTGCTCCTTATGTATTTAAAGATAACTTAAGTGACACAGAGATAAAAAAAGCAATTACCAGCTTTATATTTAACCTAAACGTTCCGGCACGCTGGGGTCAAAGTCCATTTACAAACGTTACCATAGATATCACATGTCCTGAGGATCTAAGAGCACAAATTCCTACCGCAAACGATGAGCATTTGTTTAAAAATTTCAATGACGAAGATGCGTTAAGACGTGCAAAAGAACGTGGTAGAAACACACTTGTAGATATGACATACGGCGACTTTATGCCTGAAATGGCACGTATAGATAAGGCATTTTATGAAGTCTTAACCGAGGGTGATAAAAACTCACAACCATTCACATTTCCGATACCTACCGTAAACATAACAGAAGAATTTGACTGGGATAGCGAAGTAGCACAAATACTTTTTGAAAATACTGCCAAAATGGGATCAAGCTACTTTCAAAATTTTGTCGGCTCTCAATACACTACCGATGAAAACGGCAACCGCGTGCCAAACGACGCCGCTTACAAACCGGGACACGTTCGCTCAATGTGCTGTCGTCTACAACTTGACCTACGCGAACTCTTAAAACGTGGCGGAGGATTGTTTGGAAGTGCCGAGATGACTGGAAGTATCGGCGTAGTTACGATAAACTTAGCACGCTTAGGATATAACAATAAAGGTAATAAAGAAGCTTTATATAAAAGACTTGAATATCTTTTAAACCTTGCTAAATCAACACTAGAGAAAAAGCGTAAATTTATCCAAGAGATGTATGATCGCGGGCTTTATCCATATACAGCTCGTTATCTAAGCCATTTTAACAACCACTTTAGCACCATAGGTATAAACGGTATGAACGAACTACTAAGAAATTTCACAAACGATAGCGAAAATATAGCCACCTCATACGGTCGTGAGTTTTCACTTGAGATGATAAATTATCTAAGAGACAAAATTCGCTCATTCCAAGAGGAAACAGGCAACCTTTACAATCTCGAAGCCACACCTGCAGAGGGAACGACTTATAGATTTGCAAAAGAGGATAAAAAGCGCTATCCTGATATAATCCAAGCCGGAATGGACGAAAATATCTACTATACAAACTCGACTCAACTTCCTGCAAATTTTACCGATGATGCATTTGAAGCGCTTGACCTACAAGACGAGTTACAAAGTGCATATACCGGCGGAACAGTCTTTCACTTATATATGAAAGAGCGCATTAGCTCGGCTACAGCTTGTAAAAATTTAGTAAAAAATATCGTGACAAACTACAAACTTCCTTATATCACTATAACGCCTGTATTTAGCGTGTGTGATAAACACGGATATATAGCCGGCGAACATGAGTTCTGCCCGATATGCGACGCAGAGATAATTAAAAAAGAAAAATCAAAATAAAGGATATAAAATGAATAACGCTGAAATTTTAGCCAAAAACGAAGATAAAAGAACAAGATGTGTGGTATATACGCGAGTAATGGGCTATCATCGCCCTGTAGAAAGCTTTAACCTTGGTAAAAAGGGTGAGCATAAAGAGAGAGTTAAATTTCTTGAAAGACTAAGTCGCTGCAAATAAATTTAATGATATCATCGTCTAACCCGGCACTCTTTGGCATCACACCGTTTACAACACTTGACTACCCCGACAAAATCGCTGCTATCGCGTGGTTTGCCGGGTGTAACCTACGTTGCGCTTACTGCTACAACGCACCCATTGTATTAGACAAAGGCAAGATAGATGAAGAAGAATTTTGCGCTTTTTTAGATAAACGCATCAATAAACTTGACGGCATAGTCTTTAGTGGTGGAGAGTGCACTATAAGTCGTTCGTTTTTAAATTTAGCACGCGAAGTTAAAAAACGCGGCTTTAGTCTAAAGGTAGATACAAACGGCACGAATTTAGGAATTTTAAATACTGCTATAGATGAAAATTTAATCGACTACATCGCACTTGATTTTAAAGCTCACGCACAAAAATATCGTAAAGTTACAGGTTCAAATTTATATTTTGAGTTTACTAGAACGCTTGAATACCTAATTAGTATAAATTTTAATTTTGAAGTTAGAACAACGGTTCATTCTGATTTGTTAAACGAAGATGATATCTCAAACATGGCTGAAATTTTATATGAAAAAGGCTATAGAGGGGATTATTTCTTGCAAAATTTTTTAAATACCGGTGATAATTTAGGAAATTTAAAAGAGCCAAAAAATAACTTTGATATCTCAAAAGTAACTTCTAAACTTAACATAAAACTACGAAATTTTTAAAAATTTATATAAATCCTTTTACCTTGTAAATTTTGGAGAATTAGGCAAGGAATTTGGAGGATCATGCTAACACTTATTTTTACTAAAACGCTATAATGACTTAAAATTATTAAAGGAGAAAATATGCAAAATTTTAGTTTCCACAACCCAGTCAGAATAGAATTCGGTAAAGATAAAGAGCAAAATATCGGCGAATACATGGCTGACTTCGGTGCTAAAAAGGCACTTATATTATACGGTTCAGAGCGTGTTAAAAACAACGGTCTTTATGATGTAGTTATAAAAAGTTTAGGCCAAAAAGGTATTAAATTTACGGCTGTAGGCGGTATTAAGTCAAATCCTGTTTTAAGTAAAGTAAACGAAGCTATCAAAGTGGCAAAAGAATTTGGCGCAGACAGTGTGCTAGCAGTCGGCGGCGGCTCTGTGTTAGATAGTGCTAAAGCAGTTGCTGCAGGTGCCTGTTATGACGGCGATGTTTGGGATTTTTTCACTGGTAAACAACCCACAAAAGCACTTAAAATCTTTGATATCATAACACTCGCCGCAACTGGCAGTGAGATGAACAAAGGCGGTGTCGTAACAAACGAAAACACTAAACAAAAATACGCGATAGATGCGCCTTGTCTATATCCTAAGGTATCTATCATCAACCCTAAGCTTCAAGCTACTGTTACACCAGAATACCTAGTTTATAGCGCTTCAGATGTTATAGCACACTCTATTGAAGCTTATTTTACCGCAACTTCTCATTGTGATCTTGTTAAAATGCAAGTTGAGGCAAATATCAAATCAATCATAAAAACGACTGAAATTTTACTTGCTAATCCAAATGATTATGATGCGCGTGCGGAGTTTGCCTGGGCTGCTACAATGGCACTAAATGGACTAACACACGTTGGAGTAGGTGGTTTTAATTTTCCAAATCACATGATAGAACACGCAATGAGTGCTGTTGTAGACTGTGCTCACGGTGCCGGACTTAGTGTTTTAATGCCTGCATGGATGAAGTGGTATAAGAATAGAAATTTAGAGCAATTTGAGCGCTTTGCACGTGAAATTTTCGGTCTAAAAACAGCTGATGAAGGCATAGAAGCACTTAAGGCTTGGTTTGAAAAGATAAATACTCCTACAAATTTAAAGCAAGTTAATATAGAAGGTGAAGTTTTAGAAGAGACTATTAAAGTTGCAGTTCAAAATGCTAAAGATTGGGGCATGAGCGAACTTTATACAAAAGAAGCTATCACAGAAATATTTAATCTAGCAAAATAATCAAAAAATGTGTTTGTCGTAAAGGCAAACACATTTAAATTTTACTCATCGTCGTTTTCGGCAAAAGTTGGATCGATGTTATCTCTTAATATATATTTTAATTCATTTAGTGATCTACCTGAAAATGACCTCTCATCGATAATAATACTTACCTTTGTGGCATTTTCATCAACGCTATCTATAAAATCCTCAAGTGCATAAACTGAGGAAATATCCATAAAAGTAACTTTCCTACAGTCGATCTTAATGTGTTTTGTATTTAAATTTCTATTTAAATTTCTCATTATTTTAGAGCTTGTACCAAAATACATCGGACCTGTTATCTTAACGCTTTTAAATTCCTCTTCTTCGCAAACTGTGATATTAAATTTTTTATTGCGTTTAGGGATGTTTGTAGAGTAAAACAACCAGGCTAAAACTACGCCGATAGCAACCGCAAATATCAAATCCACAAAAACAGTGAGTAAAAATACGATAGCCATAGTAGTAGCGTCTTTACGCGGTATAAATGCTATACGTTTTAACAAACGATAATCAAGTATATCAATACCTACTTTTATCAAAATTCCCGCTAAAACACAAAGCGGAACATAAGCTACAACAGGAGCAAAAACCAAAGCTACAAATAGTAAAAACAGAGCATGAACAACGCCTGAAATTCTACCCTCGCCACCGGCTTTTATATTTGCAACCGTTCTCATCGTAGCTCCGGCACCCGGAATTCCTCCTACAAATCCTACAAAAGCATTGCCTATACCTTGACCGATAAGCTCTTTATTTGGACTATGCTTGCTCTTTGTTATAGAGTCTGCTACAAGAGATGTTAAAAGCGAATCAATAGATCCAAGAACAGCAAGCATAAGGGCATAAAGTAAGATAGAGCTCATAAGAGCCATATCTGCGTTAGGAACGATAAATTTAGGCAGTCCTAGCGGTATCTCGCCGATAGTTGCTACATCGGCTTTAAGTATCATACAAAGCGGTGTAAGTACGATGATAGCTAAAAGCGGAGTAGGGAGTATACGCGAAATTTTCTTAGGTGTCAGATATAGTATCAAAAGTGTAGCTACGGCGAAATAAAATGCTGTAAAATTTATATCCGCGATCGCTTGCGGAATAGACTCTATCGCACTTAGTGTATTACCGACACTACTTGAACCTAACATCGGATTTATCTGAAGTAAAATGATGATAAAACCAACACCACTCATAAATCCCGAAATAACAGAATACGGTATATATTTAACAAATTTACCAAGCTTTAAAACACCAAAAATTATCTGAAAAATACCCGTTAAAACAAAGACAGCCATGACAGAACCCATGTCGCCTTTAAAGTTAAAAACTATCGCAGCTGCGACAACAGACATAGGACCTGTAGGACCTGAAATTTGCATCTTTGTTCCACCAAAAATAGCCGCGAAAAATCCAAGTACCAATGCACCCCAAAGACCTGCACTAGCCCCAAGACCGCTTGCTATACCAAAAGCAAGAGCCAGAGGGAGCGCAATAATGCCAGCAGTCAAACCACCGGTTACGTCACCTTTTATATTCAAAATTTACCTCCGGAAAATAAAGCGTATATTATACATCTTATTCAAATTAAAGTCGTTAAAATTTACTAAATGGACTATAAAACAAATTTTACTAAAACTAAGAGTAACAAATTTAAGCTTATTGGAAGTATTTAATAAAATTTATTTTACTAGAATTTAAGTATTTTTTAGTATAATGTGAGCCGCTCCTTCTTAGACCTGTGCAATGCTATTTTCAAGCACCGCTTCAGGGTGGGAACACAGCAGAGCACTTGGCTTTAGTGTGTGCCGCAGTTATCTGAGAGGGGGTTTAGATCAAAATATCCGTTAAAATCCACACAAATTTTTAGAAAATCAACTCCGTCTATCCTAGGTCTTTCACTAAAATTATTATACATTTTTCTAAAACCATCTATTAGTTCTTTTGATTTTACTCCATAACTTATAGACATACCAGCTTCTATATAAGCTGCTAATTTATCGCAGTATTTTAAAGCTTTACCATCTATGGCATTAAATTTATCTTCATTTACATTTTCCATAGTGCCTTCATGCGGTATGATCTTGTTCTCAAATGTGCGATTTTCAAACTCATCTTTAATAAATTTACCATTTTCTTCACGTATGCCAAGTATATAACTAAATTCGTCTTTAAAATTATCCGGTATAAAAGGTAAAATTTGTTCATCTATAAGTCTTATTTCGTATTCGCTAATTATCTCATTTAAGCCTTTTACGCCGTATTTTACGGGACTTATTATATCTCTAGTAAGACTTTCTGGTAGATCGTGAAAAAGTGCACAAAAGAAGTTATTTTCAATTCTTTTTTTACAAGCTCCGACTTTTAACGAGTAAAAATAACTCAAAATCGCAACTACAAGCATATGCCCTAAAACCGCGGTTTCTGGTATGCGAGGAGTTTGTGCCCAGCGCTTTTGAAAACGAAGTCTACCACTAAGATCTACTATACGCGCTAGTTTTTGGTTCATTGCGATCTTACGAACTCCTATAAGCTCGTAATAATCCTCCATCTCCTCTTCAACCTTGCGTTTTAACTCATCTATATCACTTAAAAACTGACTTGTCTGATAAACGATACTAAATTCCCATCTTGTAGCGAGATAACTGGCTGCTTTTAGGATAAGTCGCTCTTTTTCATGCCCCTTATCTTCGCCATTTAGAAAATTTCTAAGCCTTGTTAGAAATTCTCCACCTTCGATATCATTTACTAATTTTTCAAGATTACTCAAAACCCAAGCGTTTACCTGCTCTTTTTTAGTTCGTTGTATGTGATGAAACACATCCGGACGGATATCCGTCACTACAACACGAGATAAAAATTCAAATATCCCGGCTTCGATTAGGTAGTTCATATCTACATCTTTTTCAAGTTTCGCGATGAAATAAGCGATGATAAATTTATGTGCTTGTTTATCAAGCTCAACTAAATTCGTCATCTTCGGATAGTCATTCCACCGGGATATTGAGGCTGACTTAAAGATATGTTCTATGAGTTTTGAACTTATCACTTACTTGTCCTTTTTAACAATCCTAGGCTTTTTATCACCCTCAAAGCTTATCTTTCTAAAGCCGTCTTTTGGAGCACGTTTTGGTTTATCGTCACTTTTAAAACCTCTTGATGGTCTATCAGAAGAAAAGCTTCTTGAATTACCCCTTTTATCATCTCTTGATCTATCTCTTTCGCGCTCGCTTATACGTCTAGCACCGGCTCTTTTGTTATCACCTCTATCTTTAAATTCATAAGCTTGCTCCTCTTTACGAGGTTTTTCGACTGACTTTAAAAAGCTTTGTGAACTTACTTCGATAACAGTATGAACATTACCGCGAGGGTTAAAGTCCCCTGTTATTTTCATGTATTTTGGTTCTAATTTCTTCTCTAAAACAGTATAAATTTCGTTTATACTATCTTCATGGCTGATATTTCTATTCATAAAGCTATTTATGTATAATTTTATAGCTTTTAGCTCGACGACTAATTTATTTGGTATGTATTCTAAATAAATCGTCGCAAAATCAGGATATCCAGAACGTGGACAAAGACAGCAAAACTCCGGTAATATTATCTTTATCATATATTCTCGTTCTTGTTTATTTTCCCATACTTCAAGATCGCGCTCTACATCAAATTCCTTTAAAATTTGCTCGCCGTATCTCATCTCTTCACTCATTTTTTCCCTTTTTAGAAAATTTTATATCTTTAAAATCTCAAGCTTAAAATCGGTAAAATTTATTAAATTCTACCGACTACCTTAATACACTCAAGAAAAACTAAATTTTAAATATCAAGATGTTTTACGTCTTTAGCGTGATCTTGTATATAGTTTCTTCTAGGCTCAACCTCATCGCCCATAAATAAGTTAAACGTATCGCTTGCACTTTGTGCATCATTTATATTTATCTGTAATAAACGGCGATTTTCAGGGTTCATTGTTGTTTCCCAAAGTTGTTCAGGATTCATCTCACCAAGACCTTTATAACGCTGGATATACGCGCCTTTTTTGGCATTTTTTTCTATCTCATCAAGAATTTCAAGAACATCTTTACCAAAATTCATCTCGCGTTCTTGAATTTTTTTATTGATATGAAGAGCCTCTTCAAATAGTGGATTTGCAAATAAATTATCATTTATATGCAGCTCTTCAAGACCGCTCTCGGTTTGAACATAAATTCTAATTTCCTCATCATTTACATAAGAGTTTAGTATGTTATATCCCTGTTTTACTAGATAATCTCTTAAAATTTCAAACATTTGTTGATAATTTTTGCCGATGATATCAGGATTTTCTATCGTGTATCTTATAGCAGAAAGTAAACTAAAGCGCTTCTCTAGTTCTTTTAAAACACTTCTATAAGCTGCTACGATTTTTAGAAAATCAATCAAATCATTACTTCCTATACCTTCAAAATCAACACCTTCAATACCTGTTTGTATCAAAAAGTCATTTAAAGCTTTGTCATCTTTTAGATAAATTTCTTTTTTACCTTTTTTGTAGCGATAAAGAGGTGGCTGAGCTAAATAAATGCAGCCTTTTTCTACTACTTGATTTAAAAATCTAAAGAAAAATGTAAGAAGAAGTGTTTGGATATGGCTACCGTCAACGTCGGCATCGGTCATTATTATGATCTTATGATATCTTAGTTTTTCTGCGTCAAATTCCTCGCCGATACCACATCCAAGCGCAGTTATCATGTTTTTTATCTCGTCTGACTTTAAAATTTTATCAAGACGTGACTTTTCAACGTTTAGAATTTTACCTCTTAACGGCAAAATAGCTTGAAATACTCTATCGCGTCCTTGTTTTGCAGAGCCGCCGGCACTATCGCCCTCCACCAGATAAAGCTCACTTATAGTAGCGTCTTTAGTTTGACAATCAGCTAATTTTCCAGGCAAAGTTCCTACACTTAAGCCCTCTTTTTTACGAGTTAGATCGCGTGCTTTTTTAGCAGCTTCGCGTCCGCGCGCCGCCATTAAAGCCTTATTCATTATAGCGCGTGCCTCGATAGGATTTTCTTCAAAATACTTTGAAAGAACTTCAAAAACCATTTTCTGAACGATAGGTTTTACATAACTTGAACCTAGCTTGCCCTTTGTTTGTCCTTCAAATTGCGGTTCTGGCACTTTAACACTAACAACGGCGATAAGACCTTCTCTAATATCATCACCTGTTATTTTAGTGTCCTTTTCGCGAGCTGCGGCATTTGCTGAGATATAGTTTGTAATAACTCTTGTTAAACCGGCACGAAAACCTGCTTCATGTGTTCCGCCATCCGGAGTTTTTATGTTATTAACAAAGCTTAGTAAATTTTCAGAGTAAGTTTCATTATACATTAGAGCAAAATCAACTACAACATCTTCATCCGCACCGCTAAAACTAACGGATTTACTTACAGGATTTGACTTATTCATATCAGTTACGAAACTTTCAAGTCCACCCTCAAAATGATAACTTTCACTAAATCCATCTCTTTGATCTTTAAAATTTATAGTGATTTTTGGATTTAGATAGGCTAGCTCTTTAAAACGTTTTGCTAAAATTCCTCTATCAAATTCAGTAACTTCAAATATCTCATCATCTACCCAAAATTCTACCGAAGTTCCTGTGCGATTTGTAGTTTTTACTATACCTAGATCAGTTGTAGGAACTCCTCTACTAAACTCTTGTCTATGGACATTTCCATCTCTTTTTATGGTAACTACTAATTTTTTTGAAAGTGCATTTACGACAGAAACACCAACGCCGTGAAGACCACCTGAAACTTTATATGTATCTTTATCAAATTTACCACCAGCGTGTAAAACCGTAAGGACAACCGTTGCTGCTGGTAAATTCTCGGTAGGGTGCATATCAACAGGGATACCTCGACCGTTATCTGAAACTATACAGCTTCCTTCGCGTGTAAGTTCTATATCGATAGTATCACAGTAACCCGCCATCGCTTCGTCTATAGAGTTATCAACTACTTCATATATCATATGATGAAGACCGCCGATATTTGTATCTCCTATATACATTCCCGGGCGTTTTCTAACAGCTTCAAGCCCTTTTAAAACTTTAATATTACCGGCGTCGTATTGTTTATCTGGCATAAAAATTCCTTAATTATAAATTTATCGGCATTATAACCGTTTTTAGTTCGTTTGAACTTACTACGAAAGCTAGGTTGCTATCGTTAAATCCAAGTTCAAATTCATCATCTTCTATATTTGTTAAAAAATCTATGAAAAATCTATTTCTTATACCGATAGAGAAATTTTCATCAAGTCCGGTTTGATACTCTACCGTTGTTTTTGCCTCAGAGTTGTCCTCGATGATGCTTTCAAATGTGATGTTATCACTTGAAAAAGTCATTTTCATCTGATCGCTTAGCATAGAGATGGTTTTTATACCGTCTATCATCTTATCTCTGTTTAGTTTAAGGCGTTTTTTTATCTCTTTTGGTATTACTCTTTCATAGTCTGGGTATTTTCCGTTTATGAGCTTTGTAAAAAATTCGAAATTTGCACTTTGAGCTATTAAGATATTTTCATCATAGTAAATTTCAATCTTGTCAAAAAATAGTTTTTGTATCTCATTTATAGCTTTTTTTGGAATGATTATAGAAAATTCATTTTCTGTCGGGGTTTCAAATTTAAATACACTTAAGCGTTTTGTATCGGTTCCTACTATGTTTATGTAGTTTTGTTTAATATCTAAAAGTGCTCCGTTTAGCTCAAATTTTGGGTTATTATTATCTATACTAGGAAGTATCTTTTTAAGGCTTCGTCCAAGCATTACAGCATCTATATTAAATTTAGACTTACCTTCTATACTTGGAAATTCTGGAAAATCCTCAAATTTATACATAGGAAGTTTGTATTTTGAATTTTTTTGTTTGATGTAAAGATAGTTATTAACAGTTTCTAACGTAACTTCATCATCTCTTAGACTTTTAATTATATCAAGTAGTTTTTTACCGTTTGCGGTTGCAAATCCCTCGTCTGTTATCTTTACGTTTGATAGTTTATATGCAAGTCCTATTTCATGGTCTGTTGCACGGATGTTTAATACTCCGTTTTTTGCTGATATATAGATATGTGATGTTATAGCGCTTAAGTCGCGTTTTTCTAAATACGGACTTGTGTTTGTTACGATTGATTCAAGAACGTTTTTGTTTATGAGGACTTTCATATGAGACTTCCTTTTATTTTTAAATTTATTTTAGTAGCATTAGTAGGTAACGTTAAAAGGTGAAAACCTTTCAAGGTTACCTTTATTTGGTATTTTAATGTGTGAAAATTTATAAAAAGTTTTTCACAGTTTTTCACAAATTTCACTTTGTTTTTATCCTTTTGTTAGAATTTTATTTTTAAGTTCGATCACTCGAAGATTAAAAATTTCGTTATTTTCTATTAGCTCGTTTATCTTTTTGATGTTATGGCTTACTGCACTATGATCTTTCATACCAAAGTAGCTTGCGATCTGTGGCATAGAATTTGGTGTTAAATTTTTTACTAGATAAATTGCGATCCTTCTTGCTTCTACGATATTTGCCGATCTTGATTTACTTTTTATATCGCTTGGTTTTATATTTAGCTCTTTACTAACGATCTCTATGATGTTTTCTAGGCTTATATTTTCGCGTTTTTCTTTTATCTGATCTCGCATTACATTTTTAGCAAATTCAAGTGTTATTTCTTGTCTCATAAGAGTTGCATAGGCGTTTAAATTTATAATCGCACTTTCGATTTCTCGGATATTATCACCCATGTTTGTAGCGATATAGTTTATGACATCTTTATTTAGATAAATTTTATCAAATTCACATTTTTTCTGGATGATAGCGACTTTTGTATCAAGTTCAGGTGGTGTTATATCGGCTATTAGCCCCCATTCAAAGCGTGATTTAAGTCTCTCTTCAAAGCCTTTTAGCATTTTTGGAGGTTTATCTGAAGTCATAACTATCTGACCGTTTTTACTGTGGAGTTCGTTAAAAGTGTGAAAAAATTCCTCTTGAATTTTATCCGTTTTTCCAAGAAATTGAACATCGTCGATGAGTAAAACATCGCATTTTCTATACTTCTCGCGAAATCTCTCCATTGAATGGTTATTAATATGATAAGTAAAATCCGTAATAAACTGCTCACTTGTTACACAGATGACGACCTTACCGTTGTTTATGCAAAAATTTCCTACAGACTGGAGTAGGTGAGTTTTGCCAAGTCCTGTTGGGCCGTAGATAAAAAGTGGGTTATATACCGAGCCTAAGCGTTCTGAAACCGCTTTACAACTTAGATATGCAAACTGGTTTGAGTCGCCCACAACGAAATTTTCAAATTTATATGAAGGATTTAGTAGTGTGCTTTGTGTTTTTATCTGTTTAACATCAACTTGTTGATTTTGCTTTGTTGATTTTGCTTTGTTTTGCAGTGTTATGTTTATTTTTGGTTTTATGCCGGTTTTTACTTCAAAAATATGAGCTATCTTATCAGAATACCTTGTTGAAATAAATCTAGCGATGAGTTCATTTGGTGCGTTAAATACGATATTTTCGCTGTTTGAGGCTTTTTCGTTAAATTTTAGTTGCTTTATATAGCACTCGTATTCATTGGGAGATATTTCTGTGCTAAGTAGCTTTAAAACTTCATCTGCAAGCAAATTTTTCCTTTTATCCGTAATCCAAATATTTTATCTTAAAATTAATAAATTGTTTGTTAAACTATTAAGAAATGAAGTTATTCACACCGTGAATAAGTAGTGAAAAAATATTGAAAAGGCAGTGATGAAAATTTTAGGTATAGACCCGGGAAGCCGAAATTGTGGTTATGCCATAATAGAAAAAACAGTGAAAAAAACATCTTTAATAGAAGCGGGACTAATCAAAATAAAACCAAGTACTCTTCAATATCAAATCACCGAACTTTGCGAAGGACTTGATGTTATATTTAAAAATCACAGCTTTGATGCTGTGGCGATAGAGGATATATTTTTCGCTTATAATCCAAAAACTGTTTTAAAATTAGCACAGTTTCGCGGTGCTCTAAGTCTTAAGATACTTCAAATTCATGGAGAATTTGCCGAATACACACCACTTCAAGTAAAAAAAGCCGTAACCGGTAAGGCAAAAGCGCAAAAAGAGCAGGTGGCATTTATGGTAAAAAAGATACTTGGTATAACTAAAGAGATAAAGCCGCTTGACATAACTGACGCTATAGCGGTTGCATTAACTCACGCAAATAACCTACGTATCTAAATTTAATATCTCGTTTTGGTTTTAAAATTTATTTAAAGGGTAAAAATGGCGATTTTAAAGGCATTGTTGATAGGTGGTGTAAAAGACTACGGCTTTGAGCTTGCAAAAGATACTTTAAATAAACCTTGGAAAACAGCGATGTTTAAGGTCGCACAAGCGGGAGAGGTAGAGGCTAGCGAGCTTGGCTTCGTGGGTGACAGCGTAGCTGACAGAAAGCATCATGGTGGGGTGAAAAAGGCGATATTTGCCAACTCTTATGAAAACTACGCAGAGTGGGAGAAATTTTTAGAGTTTAAAAATTTACCATTTGGCGCCATGGGAGAGAATCTAACCATAAGCGGACTTGATGAGAACAGTGTATGTGTTGGTGATATACACCAGATAGGCACACTGGTTTTAAGGGTAACTCAGCCACGAAAGCCATGCTTCAAGCTCTCAAAACGCTGGCTAAATGAAGACATGGCAAGCGAAATTTTTAAAACTGGTCGCACTGGCTGGTACTATGAGGTCTTAAAGGCTGGTAGTTGCAAGGCTGGAGATGAGATAAGGGTAGTAAAAGCCCAAAATTCTCTTTCTATCATGCAAATAAATCGGCTATTTTACGCGCCAAATGAAAATTTAGAACTGATGGAGCGGTTTTTAGCGCTTGAGGTCTTGCCAAGCACATGGCATGACGATATCAAAAGACGCATGGACGGCGTCTATGATACATCTTATATGAGAAATTTATAGGGGACTAGCCCTATAAATTTACTTTGCCAAAAATGGCTTTACCACCGCCCAAGCAGCGTCAAAATTTTCTAAAAAGCAAGGGTGTGATGTGTCAGGGATGATAGCTAGGCTAGCGTTTGGCAAGCTCTGATAGGAATTTACCGCCGTTTGCAAGTGTGAGTTCATATCGTTTTGTCCGTTTATGACAAGCACGTGAGCTGAAATTTTGCTAAAAATTTCTTTACTAACGACCGCACCGTTCCACATATCCTCATACATCTTTAAAAACTCGGCGTATCTTTTTGGCTCGCTCATCAAAGCTTCTTGCTGCGTTATAAATTTAGCATCATACACACGCCACTCATCTAGCTTAAACACAAAGCGTTTGTTTGTAGCTAAAACCTCTCCGGCACCGATGGTTACTAGCTTTTTAGCCATTTTTTGATATTTTGCCCCAAAGGCATACGCACTATATCCACCGTCGCTAAATCCTAGCAAATTTACGGCTTTTTCTACCTTTGCATGCTTTAAAACCGCCATGATATCATCAGCCCTTTGCTCCAAGCTAAACGGAGTTTGACCTATGTCAGACTTGCCGTGCGCGCGGGTAGAGATGGCGATGACTTGATAGTTTTGTTTTAACTCATCGATAAATCCGCCCATCTCATACATAGAGCCAAGCCCACCGCCGTGAAGCACGACTACGACCTCGCCCTTGCCGTAAATTTCGTAGTAAATTTTAGCGTCCCCGCTTTGAGCGTATTTACCGCCATTATCGCCGTAAGGCATGCTAAATTTTGACGAATTTTCGCTTTGCATAAAGTATCTAAGCTCCGCACTAAACGCAAACTGTGTTAAAAGTAATAAAACAGCTAAAATTTTTCTCATTTTATAAACCCACCTATCTTACTCATAAATATAGCACCTCTTGGCTCTAAAAGCTTTTTAACCTCATCGCCAACCTCACCGTAGATGTAAAATTTACTTGTTACGCCTAGTTTTGGTAGCTCATCCGCAAGACTAGCTAAATTTTTTATATGCGCTAAAACAGCCTCTTTATCCTTGTATCGCTCGATAACATGAAGCTCATCGCTGTTTATGCTCCACTCATACATCAGCGTCCCAGCCTCATTAAATGCAGAATTTACCGCCTTTTCTATCACCTCTTTTACGACTTTTATGTCGCTATTTACCGGTTTTGTGATGACTACTATAGAAATTTGCTCGTTCATTTTTGCTCCTTTAAATTTAAACTCTTGTCATTTTTGCACGTGATTTTGCTAGTTTTATCTCATCAAACTCAGTGAAATTTGCTATCACTTCATCTAAATAAGCTAAAACCGCATCCCTATCCTCAGGCATATTTGCCACTAAAGGCACCGCATTTGTCGAAGTAAGGGCGTAAATTTCAGTCTCTATCTTAGTTCCCGCTACAAATTCTCTCATCTCCTCTATGCGCTCAAGCTCGCCAGCCTCTTTAAATTTACCGCTTCGCACATCCTCATACATCTTAGTATCAGGCACCACGGCTACGGTTGTATAGTATATGCGTATCGGGCTTAGTTTGTTTATGGTTTTTAGGCTTGTTCGCACGCTTTGTAGGTTTTTGCCAGCTTCGCTTAGTCCGCTTAAATAGATTAGCCCGTATTCTACACCGGCAGCTTCTAGTTTAGTGCATTGCTCTAAGACATCAGCCGCCGTGTAGCCCTTATTTACCGCTTTTAACACCTCATCATCAGCACTCTCTACACCGATAACCAGCTCGACAAATCCAGCCTCTTTAAGCTGTTTTATCTCCTCTAAGCTCTTCTTTTTTATATCTTTTATATGCGCGTAGGTTGTGGTTGTAGCTTTTGGTAGATACTTTTTAAAAAGTTCGGCTATTTGGAGTAGTTTATTTGTATTTAGCGTGTATGGATTGCCTCCACTTGCCCAAATTATCTTAGCGTTCGGGCGGATTTTTGACGCCTCTTTTAGATCCTCTTCTATCTGACTTAGTGGTGCAGCGCGAAATGGATAGCCTTTGTAAAAGTTACAAAAGGTGCACTGATCGTGCGAACAACCACGGTTGTCTCTATAAATACACTATCAGCATGCGTTGGTGGTCTAACGATAGGTCCGTTATAATGCATATTTTTTCCTTTGATTTATTTTACTATATATCTATAAATACCGATATAACTAATCAAAATTTAGCTCCGTTTAGAAGCTAAATTTCAGTGATAGTGTAGGCGGCTAGCCTTTTTATCATCTCCTCGTTTCTACTATAATACGTCCATTTGCCATGCCTTTGTGCTTTTAAAAGTCCCGCCTTTAAAAGCATATCAAGGTATGATGAGATGGTGGATTGCGATAGCCCCGCCTTTTCTTGTATGCTTCCCACGCACACGCCACCTTTTAGATCCACTTCGCCTTCTAAATGGCATCCTTGCGGCGGGAAATTTTCGCTAGGGTTTTTAAGCCACGCTAGGATATTTAGTCTAGTTTTGTTTGAAAGGGCTTTAAAAATTTCGATTAGTTCGGTTTGCGTCATCATTACTCTTTGATCTTTGGTAGGAAGTCAAGCTTCTTTTTTATCTGCATCAAGCGTGGTTTCTATCTTATCAAATTCATCGTTTTTTAGTAGGGTCGCCATGTTTGGATTTATCATCACTGATTTGCCAAGTGCGATAAATTCAGTGCTTTTTAGGCTCACGGCTTTTTGTATGTCCTCACTGCTTAGTAAATTTCCAACGCCTATTAGCGGTAGTTTGCCACCTATGCGCTCGTGGATTTGCTCTATCCTTGTGCGGTTTGTATCCGCCCCGCGTCTAGCATGAACGAAAAAGTCATGAAGCGAGATGTGTAAATACTGAAGCTCTTTTTTGCAAAGCTCATCAACAAGGGCAAAGGTCTCACTCATCGTGATGCCGTTATCTCCCGGCTCTTCAGGCGAGAAGCGATATCCGATGATAAACTCAGGCTTGTTTAGACTCTTTTTAGCCTCGATAACCGCATCAGTCACAGCAAGTGGAAATTTCATACGCTTTTGTAAATTTCCACCCCACTTATCCTCTCTTAGGTTGCTTTGTGCTGAGTAAAACTGCTGGATAAGATATCCGTTAGCACCGTGTATCTCAACACCGTCAAAACCTGCTTTTATCGCTAGTTTTGTAGCATTACCAAAGGCAACCACAAGTGCCTCTACCTCATCAGCACTCATCTCTCTTGCGCTGTTTATAGCGCTTGGTGCTATCACATCAAGTCCGTTTGTTAGCTCAGGTATAGCCGTGTATCCTCCGTGGTGAAGTTGTAAGATAGCCTTCGCGCCTTGTGATTTTATAGTATTTGCTAGTTCGCTTAGGCTTTCTAAGTCGCCTTCATCTATGGCGTGGGGCTCACAATCAAAGCTCTTGCCACCGTGTGTTACAAGAGTAGCCGCTGATATAAACATACCAAAGTCCTCTGCTCTGCCTTTTATAAATTCATGCTCCTCGTGTGTGATATGTCCGTTCGCGTCCGAGCCCCAATGTGTCATGGGAGCTACCACTAGGCGGTTTTTGACCTCCACGCCGTTGTTTAGTATATATGCTTGAAATAAACTTTGCATTCTTATCCTTTTGTAATTTATTTTACGTATTATATATCGATAATTAGCGATTTGTCAATATATAAAGATAAAAAATTTAAAATTTATCGTTAAAATAATTCTTTTAAATAAAGGAGAAAATGATGAAAATAGGCTGGATAGGCTTAGGTGCGATGGGTAAGCCGATGGCTAGTAACCTTATAAACGCGGGCTTTGAACTTTGTGTGTATAACAGAACCGCCTCAAAAACACAGGAACTAGAAAATTTAGGTGCGAAAGCATATAAAAGTATAAAAGAGCTAACCCAAAACTCAAAATTTATATTTATCATGCTATCAGACGGTAATGCTATAAGAGAAATTTTAACCTCAAAAGATGGAGTGCTAGACGCTCTTAGTAGTGGGCAAATCATCGTAAATATGAGCACTATCTCACCGCTAGAAGCACAGGAATTTCACTCATTAGTAAAGCAAAAGGGGTGTGAGTATATAGACGCTCCCGTTTCAGGCTCGGTGGGTGCTGCCGTGTCTAAGACTCTACTTGTTTTGGTTAGTGGCGAAAGCAGGGCAAAAGAGCTTTGCGCGCCATATTTCAAGGCTTTATCAAAGGCTAGCATCGACTTTAGAGATAGTCCAAAAGCAGCGGTGGCAAAGTTATCTATAAATATGCTACTTGGAGTCTTTACGCAGGCGATGGCGGAGTCGATAACTTTTGCTGCAAAACTAGGGCTCGAAAAAGAAAAAGTGCTTGATATGATAGGGATGTCTGCTATGAATACCCCTCTTTTTGGCTTTAAAAGAGAGCTATTTGCGACAGAAAATTTTCCAAGTGCCTTTGCGCTAGAGCTTATGTCAAAAGACCTTGGACTACTAAAACAGATGATGGACGAACAAGGCTTAAATTTACCACTAAGTGAAATTTCAAACAAGGCGTATCTACAAGCTAAAAATGAGGGACTTGGTAAAGAGGATATGTCAGCGATACTAAAAACGGTAAAAGGGGATAATAGGTAAGCGGTCGGAGCGAAAAATAAAGTGCAAGAAAAGCTGCTAAGCTGATTTTAGCAGCTTTTTAAACACTACTCTTTATTTATACAATTCTCATAAATAAATTTATGCTCTTGCGGTATGGCGTTGTAAATCGCATTTGCTAAATCTCTTATCTCCCAAAGGGCGGATTTAGAGCTTCGCAAAGAGATGAAATTTTGCAAGCTTCTGGCGTTCACGCTCCAAGTTAGCTCGGTTTTATAGCATTCCGGCAAGCAGTATTTTACAATATCGATACTTGTTGTAGTCGTAGCTAGAATTTCGCGCAAATTTTCAAGCGCCTTTATGCTTGCGTTGTCGATTAACTCATTACCTGTTAGCACGATATACCGGCTTGCGTTTTCAAAGTCACCGGTCTTAAATTCATTCTCTTTTTTAAGCTCTTTTAGCGTGTAACGAGTTGACTTGACGCTTAGACTTGCGATACGATGGCGTGCAAGCTCTTGCAAAAGCGCACGTGAAATGCCTTGTATGTAAAAGTTATAGTATAAATGTTCTAACGTGCTTGCGTGTTTAAATTTATTTCCCACGCGGTCGATCAGCTCGATATCTTTTTCACCACCGTTATCGCTCTTTTCAAAGCTTTGCCAACACGTGCGTATTGCATGTGAGCAGATGTTTAGCGGAGTGAAATTTAGAAGTGTTACTTGCATTTTGTGCCTTTAAATTTTTTTGAGATATTGTAGCTTTTAAGCACTTTGTGTTTGATAAAAAGAACATTTTAAATTTATAGATAGACAAAACTACCTATAAATTTGCTTTATATTTTGTATGTTTGAGCTTAAATTTAAAAGCATAAAATCAGCTATCACAAGTCTTATCATAGCGGTTGCGACGACACTTCCTCGCACTCCTATGCAAGGGTCATGACGACCTCGTAGCTCAAATTCGGTCTCTTTGGCGTTTAAATTTAAGGTTTTTTGGGCTTTAAATATAGACGGTGTCGGTTTAAAATAGCTTTTAACGATGATATCTTCGCCGTTACTCATCCCGCCCAAGATCCCGCCTGAGTGGTTTGTATAAAAGCCGTTTATGCCCATTTGGTCGTTGTTTTGAGAGCCTTTTAGATAAGCAGCATTTATCCCCTCGCCGATCTCGATAGCTTTTACGCCGTTTACACCCATCATCGCTGCTGCTAGCCTTGCGTCAAGCTTATCATATAAACCCTCTCCAAGTCCTGTGGGAGCACCGCTAACTACACTTAGCACGCAAGCTCCTATACTATCGTGTTCTTCTCGAACTTTCATTATAAGCTCTTTCATCGCATCTTCATTGCCAAGTGAAAAAATCTCCGAATTTTTTGCTAACTCCCAGTTAAATTCATTTGTTTTAACATCGCCCACGCTTAAAAGTCCGCTTTTTACAGTTATATTAAACTCATCAAGCATCATTTGTGCAAATGCCCCACCTACAACACGCACCGCAGTTTCTCTGGCACTTGAGCGCCCGCCACCTCTGTGGTCGCGAACGGCGTATTTTTTAAAGTAAGTATAATCCGCATGTCCGGGACGAAAAATTTCACGCAAATTTTCATAGTCGTTTGATTTTTGATTTTGATTAAATATAGCAAAACCTATCGGAGTTCCCGTGCTAACTCCCTCAAAAACTCCGCTAAAAATTTCAACTTTATCGGCTTCGTTTCTAGCGGTTGCAAATTTATTACGTCCTGGGCGACGTTTATCAAGCTCGTTTTGTAAGAAATCAGTATCTATCTTTACTCCAGATGGAAAACCGTCTAATACACCGCCGATCGCCACTCCGTGACTTTCACCAAAGGTTGTAAGCGTTAGTTTTTGTCCGAATGTATTCAAAATTTATCCTATTTTTTTAGTTTTTCAAGTGCGATCTTGGCTGCGGTTTGTTGGGCTTCTTTTTTTGAGCCGCCTGTTGCACGTGAAATTTCTTTACCGTTTAACAAAAGTGCGATCTCAAATTCTTTTTTATGATCAGGACCGGAACTTCCTGTTAGTTCGTAAACGGGAGTTACTCCAAAATCTGCCTGAGTGATCTCTTGAAGAGCGGTTTTATAGTCTTTGACTAAATTTGTAAGGTCGATTTTAGGGTAGCAAATTTCAAGTAGATTAATGGCTATCTCGCGAACTTTTTCAAGTCCTGCTTCAAGATATACCGCTCCCATTATTGCCTCGTATGCGTCGCTTAAAAGACTGATTTTCTCGCGCCCGCCATTGTTTTCTTCGGCCAAAGAGAGGTTGATGTATTCGCCTATTTTAAGCTCTTTTGCCATCATTGCAAAGCTTTTTTCATTAACGAGAGCCGCTCTGAGTTTACTCATATCACCCTCTGCGATCTTGCTAAATTTTTTAAACAAATACTCACCGACTATCAGATCCATCACCGCATCACCTAAGAATTCAAGGCGTTCGTTATTATAAGGCATTTTTGTGCTTTTGTGAGTTAAAGCTTCATTTAGAATTTTGATATTTTTAAACTCGTATCCGAGTTGTTTTTGTAAATTTTCAAGTTTTTTCATTAATTAACTCTTGTTTTGAATTTTTATGGCTTCATCCCTTGCCATTGTATCGCATTCTTCGTTTTGCGGATGTCCGTTGTGTGCTTTTACCCACACGGCTTTAACCACATGCGGTTTTGAAACAAGGATGTATTCTTGCCAAAGAGGAACGTTTTTGACATTTTTAAAATTTTTCTTTACCCAGCCTTTAAGCCAGTTGTTTATGGAATTTGCGACATATGAGCTGTCGGTGTAGAGATTGACATTGCAAGGTTCTTTGAGTGCTTTTAGACCTTCTATAACGGCTCTTAGCTCCATTTGGTTATTTGTCGTATCAGCTTGCGCTCCACTTGATTTTTTAACTGCGCTTTCATACTCAAGTATATACGCCCAGCCGCCGGCTCCCGGGTTATTTAAACACGAGCCGTCGCTAAAAAGGCATACTGTTTTCATCAGGCTTTTCCGTGATATGAGGTAAAATTTTAACACTTCCTAACTCATGGCACATCGGGCAACGATAAAAGTGCATAGGAAATGAGTTCTTACAGCTTTTGCAAACGTAGTTAAAGTTAAGTGTGGCTTTATTAAATTCAGCGTCATTTAGGTGTTTTATAACATTTAGTTCAAAGCCTTTTATATCGCTTGGCTCGTTTATAACACCCTTAGCATAAAATAGTCCTTGATACTCTTCGTCGTTTAAATTTACGGCTAAATTTTGGTTATACATGATATCTATAACATCGTCAAGTTTAGCAAATTCAGGGAAATTTTCTAAGCTTTTGCCGTTTTTTAGCCAAAGCTGCATACACATACGTTTTAATAACTCAAAATCCCTACTCAAAGCTAAAATTTTATCACTTTTTTCTTCTATACTTAGTTCTTTGTCGTTTAAAACAACAGTAGCTTGGATATATGCCTTTTGTGCTCTTATCTCAACTCCAAGCTCCTCAAGTGAATTTAGAGCATAAAGAGCCTCTTTGTAATTTTTAAGCTTTTCATCTATCATGGTTAGATATCTTAGTGCGTTTGGATTTCTCGGGCTTAGCTCTAAAGACTGCAAAAACACGTCGGCTGAGCGTTTTAAGAACCCGGCTTTAAAATATACTTCGCCAAGCTCATTTAAGATAAATTCTTTCTCTGCTTTGTTTTTTGTCTTTGCAAGTGCGATAAGAAAGACGCTTATAGCTTTTTCAAAGTCTCCGCTTTTAGAAAATGTTCCACCCAAAATGCTAAGACTTCTGGCGTCGATCTCGGGATTTAAAAGCATTTGTTTGTGTTCTTCGCTTAGACTGCGGTTTTCAAATTTTCTTATAAATTTTTCTATACGCTTCTTTTCATCTTTGCTTGAAAAAACTCCCCAAAAATAACTTAAAGAAGCTATCATAAAAATGATGATAAAAAGGACGATAAGGCTAAATATCGGGTCGCGATGCTCAATAAAAAAAATATCCACGCTCTTGCTTTTAGTTAAATTTAAGTGCATTATAGCAAAGCTATCGTATAATCTCGCTTATGATAGAGCAAAGTAGCATACAAAAATTACTGGATGTAACCGATATCGTCGATGTCGTAAGTCACTATGTGCCTGTTAAAAAAATGGGTGCGAATTTTAAATGCGTATGTCCGTTTCATGATGATAAAAATCCAAGCATGAGCATAAGTCCATCTAAGCAAATTTATCATTGTTTTGCTTGTAAAGCCGGTGGAAACGCTATAAAATTTGTTATGGAATACGAAAAGCTAACATATCCGGAAGCTATAGAGAAATTAGCAAGTATGGCAAATTTTACTCTTACTTATACTCAAGATACGCCCAAGCTAAAAGATGAAAAGCACATTTTAGAGAGTATAAACGCTATGTATAGAGCGGATTTATATAAAAATGAAGATGCGATTAGATATCTTTACTCACGCGGGATAAATGACGCGATGATAGAGAAATTTGAGCTTGGTTGGGCAGGAGAGAGCTTAAAGACTATAAGACTGCTTCAAAACGAACAAATAGAGCCAAAAGAAGCTCTAAATATCGGCATAGTCAAACAAAACGAAAGGGGAATTTACGCTAGTTTTTCACAGCGCATCACCTTTCCTATATATACTCATACCTCAAAACTTGTCGGCTTTGGTGGACGAACCATATCAAACCATCCGGCTAAGTATATAAACAGTCCTCAGTCTGAAGTTTTTGATAAATCCCGTCTTTTTTACGGCTATCATCTAGCACGTGCAAATATCGCTAAAAAACATCAGATCATCATAACGGAAGGTTATTTAGATGTTATAATGCTTCATTATGCGGGTTTTGATAACTCGGTAGCGGTGCTTGGCACGGCACTAACAGAAAAACATCTGCCACTTTTAAAGCGAGATGACGAGCTTAATGTTTTGCTTTGCTTTGACGGGGATGACGCAGGTATAAATGCCGCTGTTAGATCAGCTCATCTTTTAAGTCTTAACGAGATAGACGGAAGTGTAGTTATCATTGCAGGCGGAGCCGATCCTGCCGATATGGTTGCAGCAGGAAAGATAGAGTATCTTAAAGAGCTTTTTAACTCCGGTGTGGAACTTGGCGAATTTTACATAAGATACATCGTAAAAGGCTATGATCTAAGTCGTCCCGTGCAAAAACAAAAGTGCCTAGACGAGATCTTATCCTTTACTAAAAATTTAAAAGCTATCATCGCTCAAAGCTATGCACCTCTTGTTGCAAGTTTGCTAAATATCGATGTTACGGCATTAAATTTAGGAGGCATACGCACAATGCCTATCTTGCCGCAAAATAAGCAAATTTCGCGTCAAAATGTAGCACAAACGCAAAGAAAACATAAGGATATTTTAGAAATTTCTATATTAAAAAGCATGCTTGAAAATGCAAATTTCGAGCAGATAGTGCTTGACGCGATAGATGCTAAATTTTTCATGCATCACAAAGAGGCGTTTGAAGCGGTACTTAAAAGAGATGATGAGGTCTTAATCCGCGAGATAGAGCTTGACGAAAGTGCCATGCCTATAACAAATCAGATCGGACTAATAGATGCGATCAATAAACTAAAGATCAAATTTTATGAAAATTTACAGCGCGAGATAAAAAATTCCGCAGATGAAAACAAATTTGAAAATTTACAAAAAATAGCTTTAATAATACAAAATTTAAAAAGGAAAATATGAAGGCATTAGCATTATTTAGCGGCGGACTTGACAGCATGCTTGCTATAAAACTTATAACAGATCAAGGCGTAAAAGTAACGGCGCTTCATTTTGATACGGGCTTTGGACCAGACTCTGATAAATTTAGAGTCTTAGAGCGTAGAGCAAGACTTGTTGGGGCGGATTTTAAGGTGGTTGATATTAGAAACGAATACCTACGTGATGTGCTTTTTAGTCCAAAATACGGCTACGGAAAGCAATTTAACCCCTGTATAGACTGTCATGGATATATGTTTTACGTAGCCTTAAATATGCTTAAAAGCGAAAATGCGGATTTTATCATCTCGGGTGAGGTTTTAGGACAGCGTCCTATGAGTCAAAGAAGAGAGGCTTTATCGCAGGTTAGAAAACTTGCAAATGATGCCGACGATCTGGTTGTGCGTCCAATGTGTGCAAAGCTTTTAGCGCCAACAAAACCGGAGCGCGAAGGCTGGATAGACCGTGAGAAACTGCTTGACATAAGTGGACGAGATAGAAAACCGCAGCTTGCTCTTGCCAGGCAATGGGGCATAGAAGACTACGCTACGCCGGGAGGTGGATGTTTACTTACGATAGATAGTTTTGCCGTGAAGATAAGAGACTATCTAAAATTTGATAAAGATATGCGTAAGATAGATGTTACTTGGCTAAAATTAGGACGACATCTACGTCTTAAAAACGGAGCAAAACTTATAATCGGGCGAGATGAGGCAGATAATAACGCTCTTGAAGAAAACCAGAACGATAAATTTAACGCTATAGAATTTAACGAGAAAGATGACATCGTAGGAGCAAGGAGCTTTTTAAGCATAAATGCCGATAACGACGATAAAGAATTTGCCGCTAGACTGGCTCTTGCATATACAAAAGCGCCTAAAGATAAGCTGTATGAAGTAAAAATAGGCGATGAAATTTTAAATGTTATGCCGTTTGAAGATAAGAGCTTGGCGCAAGTGTTTTTTGTGAAATAATTTTAACAAAAAACAAATATTTCTTAACTATAAATTAATAACAATAATAGTAGAATATTAAAATTTTAATTTTATTTTTTAAGGTTATAACATGCGTTTTAAACTAGTAAGCAGTGTTGTGGTGTTACTTTCGGTTTGTTTGGCTATATGTTTAAGTGCCTTTTCCTTTACGAATTTTAGCGTCGTCAAGAAGGAGGCCTATACGCTTATATCGGTTTCACAGTATGCTACGCTTCAAAGCGCCGTAAAATTCATGAAAAACTATGTGGAGGCTAAATATAAAGCGCCAAATGAGATAAAAAGATACATTGAGCAAGAGTCTCCAAGTGAGGAGAGCATAATAGACGCATTAAAAACGAGTGCAAAAGTTGCCGACTTATCTTTGCTTTACGTTGGCTATGACAACGGCAGGATGATACGTTCAAACGGTGTTCATCAATGGCCAAGCGACGGTTTTGATCCAAGAAAACGTAACTGGTATGAAGACACTCTAAAAGAAGGCAAGGGTGTTATAACCGATGCCAGGATAGCTGCTACGGGTGGAACGATGGTATCATCTCTAACTTCACCTGTAGTTATAGGCGGTAAGATAGTTGGAGTTGTGTCTGGAAACATCAGCCTAAATGAGCTTAGTGCCGATATCTTGGGTATGAAAAAACATGAAGGCGAGTATATACTAGGTATCGATAAGCATTCACAGTCTGTTATCACTCCAAACCAAGAAGAGCTAATGAAAAAATCAGAGCTTAACAAAGCTTTTCAAGACTTTTTCAACGAGAGCAACGAGGCTTTACTTAGTGGGTTAAAGACATATAAATTTAGTGAAAATGGCGAAGATAAAGTCGCTGTTTGTCTAAAAGAGGATATGCTTGACTGGCATGTTTGCTCGGTAGTTCCATCTTCTGTTTATAGTGATAATGCAAACAAGCTTTTGATCGAGCAAATCGTTTTATCTCTTATCTTTATGATAATTGTTGGTGGTGTTATGTCATACATCTTAAAACTAAAACTTAGACCGCTTGAAGCGATAAAAGATGGATTGAGTGGATTTTTCGACTATCTTAACAACAAAAGCTTTTCAAATAAAAGTATCGATATAAACGCTAAAAACGAGCTTGGCGAAATGGCTGACATGATAAATGAAAACATGAAGCTTATCAAAGAAGCTAAGGTGGCGGAAAATGAATTTATCCAAGATGCTGAAAAATTTGTTCATCGTATAAAAGAGGGCGATTTTAAAGCAAGTCTTGAGGCAAATACTCTAAATCCTGCGCTAAATCAGCTAAAAAATACATTTAAAGAGCTTCAAGAAACTCTAAAAGAAAATATCGCGGCAAATAGCACGGATATCATCAAACTTCTCGAAAATTTCAAAGCACAAAATTTCACTACAAGAATAGACGATAACGGCAAAATGGCGATTGGCATAAACGCTCTTGGCGAAGAAATTTCAAATATGCTAAAAAATAGCTTTGCTCAGGCTCAACTTTTAGAAGAAAAAGCTAAAAATTTAGCCACATACATGGAGCAACTAACTAGCGGTGCTAACGAGCAGTCAAACTCACTTCAAGAAAGTGCTGCAGCTATCGAGGAGATGAGTTCGTCTATGAATGCTATCTCACAAAAGTCAAGAGATGTAATGAGACAAAGCGAAGAGATCAAAAATATCATAGTTATAATCCGTGATATAGCAGATCAAACAAATTTACTTGCACTTAATGCCGCTATAGAAGCTGCACGTGCAGGAGAGCATGGACGTGGATTTGCTGTTGTTGCTGATGAAGTAAGAAAGCTAGCAGAGAGAACTCAAAAATCTCTAGGTGAGATAGAAGCAAATACAAATGTATTAGCCCAATCAATCAATGAGATGAGTGAAAGCATAAGAGAGCAAAGTGAAGGTATAAATATGATAAACCAATCTGTTGCTCAAATAGAGAGTCTAACTCAACAAAATGTATCGGTTGCTCAACAAACAAACGAGATAACTTCACAAGTTGATGGTATGGCAAAAGCGATAGTTGAGGATGTTAAAAAGAAAAAATTCTAAATGTATGACCGCTTCGGCGGTCTTCATAGAATTTATTTAAAAATAAGCTTCGTGGTTGTATAATACTCGTCTTTAATCATTTGTCAAGGTAGCTCAGCTGGTTAGAGCGCTGGTCTCATAAGCCGGAGGTCGAGAGTTCAAGTCTCTCTCTTGACACCATAAACTTCAGAAGATACAGAATTTCAAATATTTTTCAAAACTACCTTATGCCAGTGATATCTTGCTGGTAGCTCGAACGGTCTAAATTTTATTTGTGACTTTTAATCTTGGCATTTAAGGTCGTATTTTTAAACTTGTTTATGGCTCTGTTGTAAAATTTAAAATTAAAATCATAGCAAATCTTACTAAGATACCTGCCTTGCAAGCTTCTTGTAAGATTTGTATGTCTAAGTATCTAGTTTATAGCGCTGCTTCTAAATTTAGAGCTTCTAGGTTTGTTGGTTCTAGTGTGCGAGCTGTTTGATCTAAATTTGCTATCTCTTGACGTGCTGTTTGTATAAGATAAGGCATCATTGGAGCTTCTTTTTTTAGATGTTTTTGTGCGGTTATCACGGCTTTTAAATTTTACCTCGTCACCTCTGTTTTGACCCGATGTTTTGACTCTTCTAGCCCTTATAGGTTCAGGCTTTATGCTTTTATCGACCTCAAAACCAGCCGTTTCTATCACGTTTATTTTTTGATTTATTAGCTTTTCTATCTGCGATAGATAGTAGTGCTCATCGACACAAACCAGCGATATCGCCTCACCCTTGTTACCCGCACGTCCGGTCCTGCCTATTCTGTGCACGTAGTCCTCAGCAACATCCGGTAGCTCGTAGTTTACGACGTAAGGAAGGTCTTGTATGTCAATGCCTCTTGCAAATATGTCTGTTGCCACAAGAACCTTTGCGTTCCCATTTTTAAAGTCTTTTAGAGCTTTTAGTCTTGCACTTTGCGACTTGTTTCCATGTATGGCAGTTGAAGAGATATTGTTTGCTACAAGAGATTCGTTAAGCTTGTTTGCGCCGTGTTTTGTGCGTGTAAAGACTAAAACTTGCCTCCAGCCATTTGTGTTAAGCATATGAAGTAAAAGCTCTTTTTTTCTCTGTTTATCTACGTGATGGACGCTTTGCGTTACGTTATGTGAAGTTGTGTTTCTAGCTTCTGCTTCTATAAGCACTGGTGAGTTTAGAAGCCCATCAGCTAGGCTCTTTATCTGCGCTGAAAAAGTAGCTGAAAACATCAAACTTTGTCTATCTTTTGGTAAAAAAGAGATGATTTTTTTGATGCTATGGACAAATCCCATATCAAGCATCCTATCTGCCTCATCTAAAACAAAGTGCTCGACTTTTGATAGATCCACACACTCTTGCGATGCGAGATCTAGCAGTCTTCCCGGTGTTGCTATCACGATATCAACGCCTTTTTTTAAAATTCTTTTTTGAGTGTATGTATCAACTCCGCCAAAGATAACGGCTGACTTAAAATAAAGAAATTTACCATAAGTCTCAACACTAGCTGCGACTTGAAGTGCAAGCTCTCTTGTGGGAACTAGGACGAGAGCCTTTATGTCTTTCTTGCCTTTTTTGTGAGAATTTTGCAGGTGCTCAAGTATAGGGAGTGTAAAACTAGCGGTTTTACCAGTGCCTGTTTGAGCGCTAGCCATGACATCTTTTTTGGCTAATACGGCCGGTATCGCCTTTGTTTGGATGGTTGTTGGAGCTGTATAGCCCGCCTCTTTGATAGCACGTAGAAGTTCTGTGCTTAGACCTAAATTTGAAAATGACATAAGTGCCTTAATTTTATAAACCTACAAATCTTTTAAAATAAAGCTACGATCTAGGTTGATATTGAAGTTGAGTTGTAGTGAATACAAAAACGAAGTCAGGCACAGACCGATGTGTGCTGAAATTGCGACCATTATATCGCAATATAGTAAATAAGACTATGGTTTAGTAAATTTATAGCATTTGTATTTATTGCTAAGTAAAAGTGACATTTGGCAGGGATTTCCCCGCCAAATTTTAACCCCGTTAATATTCAAATACTGTATTAGGAGCCATTTTCTCTATGTCTTTTTTGTATTTAAAGATAAGAGCTGAGCCTACAGGAGCTGGTTGCATACTGATAAATTTAGCCTTTTTGCCGTCTATTAAAAAGGCGCTTCCTTCAGGTAAGGCATAGACGGTTGAGTTTTGATTTGCTATTAGAAATTCTTCAAGTCTTTCTTCTCTACTCTCTCCGTTGTGTCCTACCGGTTTACCTGAGATAAAGTGTGGATTTATTTGATGAGGGAAGATGCTAAATGTATTAAATGACTCAGGCTCGATGATAGGCATATCGTTTGTTGTCATCATAGATGCACCGGCGACATTTGCGCCTGCACTCCAGCCGATATAAGGTGTGCCGTTTGCGACCTTTTGGCTTATTAGAGCTACTAATTTGTTCTCATAAAGATCGTGGACAAGCTTAAATGTGTTACCGCCACCTACAAAGATACAATCAGCGCTTTCTATCTCTTTAACGGGATCTTTTGCGTGATGAATGCTTACTATATTTAAATTTAATCTCTCAAGAGCTTTTTTGAGTTTTTCTTCAAATTTATCATATCCGGCTCTTAAATTTGCATAAGGGATAAATACGATCTTTTTGTTTTGTAGATTATTAGGTTTGATGATAAGGTTATTTATCCAATCAACCGCGTGCGTTAAAAAGCCCGTGTCTTTATAGCCTGAGCTAGATAGCAAAAGAGCTTTTTGCTTTGAGTAGTCGCGATTGCTTGGGACAAAGGCCCTCTCTTTCTCATCTGCTTGTAAATTTGTAGTTCCTAGCAGAGTTGCTCCTGCACCTAATGCCGCTACCTTTAGAAAATCTCGTCTTGAGCTTTTCATGCTGTCCTCCAAATATTTTTTATATATTATAAAATATACCTTGAAAGTATATTGCTAGTAATCTTAATATTTAATATTAATATAAAAAATTTAGCTCTAAATTTGATTTAATTTATGTGGCGGTGTTTTGCAAAATGAACTACAAGGAAATTTATTACAACTAATCAAAAGTCATCTATATATGGCATGGATATATTTGATTAAATTTAATAAGGCTTACTGGTTATTAAATATTAACACCCATCTCTCAAGCCTTAAGAGATGGGGTAAAATTTATACTACTCTTTTACGATGCCGTCTTTAACAAAAGCTTGCATAAAGCGTAGAATTCTATCTTTTTCATCGTCGTTTATCTTAGCAAATGTCTGCATAGCAAGTATGTATGCCTCCCACTCGCCCATTAGGTGCTCTTTTGACTTGTGAGCTGCGTGGCATGAGCTGCATGTGTCATAATACATTAACTCTATCTCTTCCCATGCGATCATCGCGTCGCTATTTAGCTTTTTAGCATTTACTAGAAATTTAGCCTTAGGCGTAGCCTTGCCTTCGTTTAGCTTGTAAAATGTCACAAATGGCTCTTTTTTTAGAGCCACCATGTTTTCTTTGTCATTTACTACTTCGCCAGCTATCTCAACCACAGCCATATCGCCATCTTTTTTGATAACTTTTACGGGCGTTCCTTCGTAAATTTCACCTACTACTTTTTTTGTTTTTGGATCTACTAGGTCAGCTTTGATGTCGTTTACAAACATAGTTTGTGAGAAAGCAAAGCTTGATAAAACGGCCATTAGTGTCAATATCTTTTTCATTTACGCTCCTTTTACCACTGGTGCTTTTACGCCAGCGTATGGTTTTACATCTACTTTTTTGATGGCTGCTAAGCATGTATTTACCGATGTTGCTTGTGCCATTTTTGAGGTCGGAACCGATGTTGTTAGGATATTTACATGTCCTGCGTTACATCTTGGTTTATCAGCTTTAGCATCTTCTGGATCATACCAAGCACCCTCTTCTACGCTTATAACGCCCTTCATGATGTGTTTGCTAACTACTGCACCACAAAGTATCGCGCCTCTGTCGTTATAAATTTCAACCACATCGCCATCTTTTATGCCATAAGCTTTAGCATCTTCGTCATTTATAAGTACTGGCTCGCGGTTTGCTACTTTATATGCTTTTCTAACAAATGAGTTATCAAGCTGTGAGTGTATCCTGTACTTTGGATGTGGGCTTAGTAGATGAAGTGGATGCTTCTTAGTAAGCTCTGCATCTCCTAGCCACTCAGCCGGTTCAAACCATGTTGGATGTCCTTTGAAGTCATCAAGCCCAAAGCTTGCAAATTTCTCTGAGAAAATTTGTATCTTTCCGCTCTCTGTAGCTAGTTTATTTGCTACCGGATCAGCTCTAAAGTCAGCGTGGCGGACAAATTTATAAGCATCTTTGTTTGGCTCAAAGTAGATATAGCCTTTTCCCCAGAACTCATCAAAGCTCATTACGTTTACGCAGTCGCTCTTGTTATAAAAGCCTTGGATGATCTCCATGTTGCTTTTACCCATGCTAAATTTCCTATGCTCTTTTTCGCCAACCATTTTAGCCATAGCATCAAAGACATCGTAGTCATTTTTAGCTTCCCAAAGTGGTTCTATAACCTTTCTCATAGCATAAACATAGTCTTGTGAGTATGACGCCATAGCTTATGTCATCACGCTCAAGTGGTGTAGTGGCTGGGATAACGATATCTGCCATCTTAGCCATCGGTGTCCACCATGGCTCGTGAACTACTACGGTATCAAGTGTGCGAAGTGCAGAGATTAGCTCATTTGTATTTGGATGGTGACCTAGTAGGGTCGCGCCTGTGATATAAAGTACTTTTAGGTCTGGTATGTTATCTCGTCACCTTTAAATTTGATCTTTTTACCAGGGTTTAGTATAGCTTCGCTGATACGTGAAGCTGGTATATTTATATCTACTTTATTTTTACTTTGTGGTAAACCAGCCGGAAGTCTAGCGCCACTAAATGCTTGACCACCACCGCTATAATGCATAGAAAAGCCAAATCCACCACCAGGAAGATCTACTTGACCTATCATAGAGACTAGAACCATAAGCATCCAGTCAGCTTGCTCGCCGTGGTGAGCTCTTTGCATAGCCCAGTTACCAGCTAGGAATGTGCGGTTTTTAACAAATGTATCAGCTAGTGCTTTGATGATCTTCTCATCAACACCAGTTATCTTAGCTGCCCAAGCTGGAGTTTTTTCTACCATATCTTCAGTCTTGCCAAGTAGGTAAGGTAGGAATTTATCAAAACCATAAGTGTATTTTTCGATAAAGTTCTTGTCATACTGACCACTTGTATATAGGTGGTGGCACATACCAAGCATCATCGCTACGTCAGTGTTTGGACGTATCTGTATCCACTCAGCACCAAAGCGTTTTGCGATAGGAGTGTATTTAGGATCGATGGTTATAAATTTAATGTCTGATTTTTCATATTTTTCAAAATATGGGTTGTTGCCACGGTTTGCCATCTTGTAGTCTATCTGGTTACATTTAAACAGATCCGCACCCCACATAACGTATACTTTTGTGTTTTCAAGTATTACTTCGTGGCTGGTTTGAAGTGAGTAAACTTCAAGATCTCCCATGATAGTTGCGTTTACTTTACCGGCAGCACCGTTGCTGTACTCGCCGTCTGTTCCTACCGCGCCACCTATAACTGTGTTAAAAAATCTTCCAGCCACTGCGCCGCAGTTGTGAAGAAGTCCTGGGTGTCCCCAGCCACTGTAGCTTGCGTTATAAATTTGCTCTGGTTTTACACTTGTTAGTTTTTTAAGGATAAGCTTTAGTGCCTCATCCCAGCTAACGCGTACAAATTCCTCTTTGCCACGTAGTTCTGGTACGTTTTTGCCCTCTAAAAAGCTCTTTCTTACGCATGGATATTTTATACGAGTATCAGAGTAAACTCTATCTATCCAGGCATCGTTTCCTGGGAATTTTGGGTCTTTATCTGATGGTTGTGAGTGGATTTTTGTTATTTTTCCATCTTTTACGTCTGCATAAAATGCACCTAAATTTGAAGCGTGTGGTATGGTTTTTACAGCTTCATCTTTAGCAAATGCGGAATTGGCACTAAGTGCTAGTGCGCCAACGGCAGATGTTTTTAAGAAACTTCGTCTTGAAAATGCCATCTCTTTCTCCTTTTTGTAAATTTTTTCTGAAAATCAATTGATTATATTAAACTTAAGTAAAAAAATATAAAAAATTAATATTTAATATATTTTAAACATATAGTGCTATTTTATATGATTTTTAATATTAAAAATAACCGGTAACGAGTTTGTTAAAAATTTGCTCCGTTTTCAAAACCAAATCTCCAAGATGAAAATTCCATATAGCTTACAATTAAGCATGGTTGTTAAATGTTGTAAATAATGCTCCAAGATCGCTGTTTGGATCTCTTTTGTAGCTCACGTTAGAGTGATAATGTCTGTTATAATTTCATCAAATATCGCCAAATTTTTCTATGCTAAAGAAATTTATAAATACGCTTAGCTGGGCATTCTAAGGATGATCTAATATAGGGCAGTTGGAAGGTTTTGATTTGTTCTTTGTTTAGAAATGAGCCGTTATGCTTACAGTTTGTATTAAAAATATTTTAAAACTATACGGTTTGAGCTTACAAATTAGAAGCGAGCTTAGCAAAGGTTTGGCTTGTGGCATTAAAGTGGTGCATGAAATTCCCCAAACTACTTATAAAGAAAATACCATGATAAACAATCACGTATGCGTATTTAAAATTGAAAATTCAATGCGTATTGAGATTATAAAAAGATATGAAAATTGGATAAAACGAGCGATATATAAGGTTTATTTGCGGTGTTTATGATGATCATCTAAACTAAGTCGTGTAAGTTAATTAATTTAAACACTCGTTATTTGTTATTGTTTTTACTGATTACAAAGATGTTTTTTCTGCTTTTATGGATATATTTTAGCTCCAGGCCGTGTTTTATAAAAATTTGATTAGCGATATATATGCCAAGTCCAAGTCCGGAACCGGCTACTTCGCTCTTGCGGTTAAATATACGGCTAAAGTCCAGCCTTGATGCCTCTAAAGGTTCACCTTCACTTACTATACTAAAAGTCCCTTGTAAAATTTGTACCTCGACATTATTTTTTGAGTATTTTAAAGCATTATCAAGCAAATTTTTAATAGCCGTCGCAAATAACTCATAGTCCACATTAAAAATCTCTGCCTGCTCGCTTGTAAAAATTTTTATACGCCATGTATCATCTCGTAATAGTAAATCCATGGCATGATCTAGCAAATCTATCGCTCGGTATTCGTTAAATTCTAGCTCCCAATCATGAGAGCTAAATTTTTCTATTTTTACAATCTCGTTTAGTATAATCTCTTGGCGAGAAAAAATTTGTTTTAAATCATCTCTAAACTCGTCATCTTTATTTATTCCTGCTATGATTTTGCCTTTCATTACTGGTGTGCGAAACTCATGTAAGATATTTCGCAAAAATATCTCTCTGGCCTCCTTTAAGTCATTAATTTTCTGCATTGTTGAGTTAAATGCACCTGCTATCTGCTCTAGTTCATCTCCGGTATTCATGGCAATGATAACCAGCGGCTTTAATTTGCCTTTTTAAATTTCTAAGATTAAGCAATTTACCCAAAAGTAAAACAAAAAAACCAAAACTCGCACCATTTATACTCCAAAACAAAGTCCAAAAGCTAGACATGTCTATTTTGTGTGTATTTTCTAAAGCAGAAACATATTTTGTTGATAATACTTCGCTGTAATCATCGGTTTCAAATGCGGCTGTATACATTATATCTTGAACACTTATATGAGTTGCATTTATTTCGTGTGGAACAAAATACATTGTAGAATTATAGTCAATCATGTCAGAATATGTCCCATAAAGTAAAATATCACCGTTTGCCCTTATGTCGTCATTATCAAGATTACTGTAAACTATACCTATTTCTGCAAGTCTTTCCGGTATGTCTATTCCACCATTTTCTCTTATGCGTGTACCAAGCATGAACCTTTGAAAAGTTTGGTATATATGTTCTTTTTGACGACGTTCATACTCTACAAAAAAAGACAAATTAATAACTATCAGGGTTATTAGAAATAGTAGTGAAAAGAGTTTTATAATTGAAATTTTAAGCATTTATAAATTTATACCCTACACCACGCACTGAGTGTATGAACCGTGGATCCTTAGGGTTATCACCGATACGAGAACGTAATCTGCCTACAAGCACATCTATGCTTTTTAGGCCGCTTTGAAATTTTATTGAGCTTAGGCTTAAAAGCAAATCCTCTCTTGATACGGCAAACCCCTCTTTTTCAAACAAAAAGGCAAATATATCATATTCTGCAAGAGGAAGCTCTAAGATTTTACCATTTTTATAAAGTATATGTTTGTCAACATCTATGGTAAAAATTTTATCATCAGTTACAACAGTTATCCCTCGTCTCAAAATCGCCCGCAGTCTAAAAACAAGCTCGATTGGCTCATAAGGTTTTGCAATATAATCATCAGCTCCTAGTTCAAAACCCTTTATTTTATCAAGTGTTTGCGAGCGTGCTGAACTTATAATGATGGGTAAACTAGGATGTGTTTTGCGAACTAGTGCGCAAACTTCAAGCCCGTCCATGTCGGGCAAGGATAGATCAAGTACAATAGCGTCAAGCAAGTAATTATTGCTCTTTAATATCTCAAGTCCATCTAGCGGATTTAGTGCGATTTGAGTTTGGACATTTTCTTTTTCTAATACTCTTGCTATGAGTTTTGCAAGAGCTTCATCATCTTCTATGAGTAAAATTCTTATCATGTCGCAATTATATCAGATTTTTAAATTCAAAAAAACTTAAACATATATATTAAATTAATATTTTTATGTTGTTACCAAAAATTTACTATATTTACACTTTCTTTACGTTATGATTTGT
>NZ_LIWF01000017.1:0-4948 GCF_012978615.1 Campylobacter sp. RM9328
AGTATCGTAAATACAACAAGCGAAGTGACACAAGAAGTAGACGTAATGGCAAAAATGATAGTCGAAGACGTCAAAAAAAGCAAATTTTAATCACTGCTAACCACCACAAATTCGCCTGGGCTAGACAACGCCTTGCCCTGGCGAATTTACCTTTATAACTAAAAATAACACTTTTTTGTTAAAAACCGTTTACATCTTGTGTAAATTTTGGTCATTTTTATATATTATCTTTCCTTTATTTTATGCATATAAAGCTATTTTAGGGCTTTTTTCTATTTTTCTGATAAATAAATTTCAAATTCAATTTTATATATAAAATTTAATCATAATTTAAAAAGCATTAAGTAGCTAGAGAATATAATTTTATTGTTAATTCATAAAAAATACAAGGAGAAAAAATGACAGAACTACTACCAAAATACGGTCTTTATATAAATGGTGAGTGGCGTGACGCAAAAGATGGCGCAACTCTTGATAGCACAAACCCTGCAAACGGAGAATTTCTAGCTAAAATAGCAGACGCAACAGAAGATGACGTAAATGATGCGGTTAAAGCTGCTAGAGAGGCGTTTAATAAATTTAAACGTAGCACTGTAAATGAAAGAAGTGCTCTTTTAAATAAAATCGCCGATATAATTGATGCAAATAAAGAACACCTTGCTCGCGTGGAAACAATGGATAACGGCAAACCTATAAGAGAAACACTAAATGTTGACATCCCTTTTGCAGCTCAGCATTTTAGGTATTTTGCAGGTGTTATACAGGGAGAGGAGGGAAGTTCAAACGTTCTAAACGAACAGCAACTTTCTATAGTGCTTCGCGAACCTATCGGCGTTGTTGGACAAATAGTGCCTTGGAATTTTCCATTTTTAATGGCGGCTTGGAAGCTAGCTCCGGTTATTGCCGCGGGTGACGCAAGCGTATTTAAACCATCAAGCGAAACAAGCCTTAGTGTTCTTGAACTATTTAGACTAATAGGCGATATCTTGCCAAAAGGTCTTGTAAACATAGTAACCGGTCGCGGAAGCAAATCCGGTGAGTGGATCAAAAATCACACCGGACTTGATAAACTAGCATTTACAGGCTCAACCGAGATAGGTCGCGATATCGCTATCGCAGCCGCACAACGCATAATCCCTGCCACGCTAGAGCTTGGCGGAAAGAGTGCAAATATCTTCTTTGCTGACGCAAATTTAGAAAAAGCGCTTGACGGACTTCAACTTGGCATACTTTTTAACCAAGGCCAAGTTTGCTGCGCGGGAAGTAGGATCTTTGTAGAAGAGAAATTCTATGATAAATTTATGGAAGCAGCGGTTAAGAAATTTGCAAATATCAAAGTCGGAGATCCGCTAGATCCTAACACACAAATGGGCGCACAAGTAAACAAAAAACAAGCGGCTCAGATCCTTGAATACGTAAAGATCGGCAAAGACGAAGGTGCTACGGTAGCAGTAGGAGGCGAAGCATATAGTGCAAACGGTTGCGATAAAGGTGCTTTTGTTAAGCCTACTCTACTTACCAATGTCACAAATGACATGCGTGTAGCTCAAGAGGAAATTTTCGGTCCTGTTGGCGTCGTGATAAAATTTAAAGACGAAGAAGAGCTTATCAAAATGGTAAATGATAGTGAGTATGGTCTTGGCGGAGGTATCTTCACTCAAGATATAACTAAAGCGCTTCGTGTCGCTAGACTAATGGAAACAGGTCGCGTATGGATAAATACATACAACCAAATCCCTGAAGGAAGTCCATTTGGCGGATATAAAAACTCAGGTATTGGTCGCGAAACACACAAGATAATCCTAGAACACTACACTCAAATGAAAAATATCATGATAGATCTTACAGGAAAACCAAGCGGCTTTTACGAGCAGTAACGTATAGGGCGAATTTTCGCCCTATCTTCTTTAAATTTTTAAACTCTCTTTGGTATAATTTGTACTTTTTAAGGACAAATATGCAAGAAAACATCTATGTCATCGGCGACGTTCACGGTTGCTATAAAACCCTACTTGCACTTATAGACAAATTTCCCAACGGACTAAATTCGCGTATTTGCTTTGTTGGAGACGTGATAGATAGAGGCGAAAATAGCGCCGAAGTCATAGAGCTTATTTTACAAAACGGCTATGACTGCGTCCTTGGCAACCACGAATTTAGGCTTCTTAAATTTAGCGATGAATTTTTAAAAGGCAAAGAGCTTTTAAATGAGCCTTGGTTTTATAAAAACGGTAGAGCACAGACCTTTGCTTCGTATCAAAACAAGCAAAAATTAAAAGAAAAACATCTTAAATTTATGCGTTCCTTACCAGTGTATATAGAGTATAAAAATTTAAAAACCTCGGATCAAAGAAAGCTTGTGGTGTCGCATTCTGCCGTAGGTAAAATGTGGAAAAGTAGAAAAGATAAAAGCCTAAAAGATGATTTTAGAAAGCACGTCATATCAGGGCGTGACGATACTTTTGAAAATGCAAAAATTTTTAATGTCTACGGACATACTCCGCTTAAAGATCCTGATATAACAAATTTTAGTGCAAATATAGACCTTGGCTGTGTTTACAAGCAAGGAGCAAACCCGCGTCTTTGCGCGATCGAATTTCCAAGTATGAAAATTTTTACGCAAGAAAATATCGAAAGTTAGGCTAAATTTAAACTGTTTTTACTTCGTGGTTTTCATAAAATTTGATTATTCGCTTATGCACAGCGAGCGAGGCAAAAAGGATCACTCCTCCAACCACAAGGCGTAAAAGGTCAGTTTGCTTATACCAAAATAACAAATTTACAATGATAGCAGCGGGAATTAACGCGTTGTTCATGATAGCCAAAACTCCGCTATCAACCTGCGTTGCTCCTTTATTCCATAGATAATACCCAACTCCACTAGCCACGACGCCTAGCCATATAAGAACGGCGCTTTGAGTTAAGTCAGGAGTTATACGGCTAAAATTTCCAAACACCAAAAACGCCAGCAACGTGACAAAAAACGCTCCAAAATGAAAATATCCAAAAATTCCTTTTTGCTCTATGGTGTTTTTCTCAAGTAAAATTTTATACGCACTCTGCCCTGCTCCAAAGCAAATATTTGCTCCTTGAACCAATAAAAATCCCGTTAAAAATCCATCATTTATAGCGCCGTATTTTATGATAAATGCTCCAAATACCGCAATGCCAACACTCACTAGATAAAGCTTTTTAAATTTACGGTTAAACGCATCATACACAAGCGTTACATAAAATGGTGTAAATATTGTAAAAAGGGCGACTTCGGGCACCGAAAGATACAAAAAAGAGTTATAGTAAAAAAGATACATTACGCCGATCTGCACGGCACCTATCGCCATGATACTTAATGCAAAACTAGGCTTAATCCCTCTAAATTTAGTAAATGGCAAAAACACCAACGCCGCAAGTGCCACTCTCACAAAAACACTAAAATAACTATCGATCTTGCCAGCTAAAAATTCACCTATAAGACTAAAACTAAACGCCCACAAAAAAGTTACAAAAACTAAATTTTTCAATCAAAAATCCTCTTTAAAATTTCATCACCAGCCTCGTAATAATACTCAAGGCAGAGCATTTGCATCTCATCATAATTTAATATAAAATTTATTCTATCATCGAAATTTTTGCCAAATAAATAAAAAAATTCACGATATTCCATCTTTCCTTCTGCGTATCTTTGAGTGATTGTTTTTAAATTTTTTTGGATATCAAGCTGTTTAATGGTGTCTATTTTTACCATTGCATCAAGTTTATTTATGCGTTTTTTGATGGCTTTTAGTTTAAGGATAATCCCATCCTCTTCTTCATTGGCGCTAAGTAAGGCAACTCTTTTTTCTTGTCTTTGTCTACTTAAACTTAATTCATTTGGGATATCCCATTTAAACTCGATCATGGGCTTATTAGCATCAAGATATTTATCAAATGCTTCAGAACCGCTCTTGTTTCCTATCTTTAGATCGTCTGCACTAAGATGCTGAAAGTCTTTTAAATAAACCTTTGGAGCAAAGCGACTCTTTTCTTGTTTTTCTTCCTCTTTTTTGATGATTTTTTCTTGCTTTATTGCATTTAATTTAAGCAAAGATGTTTTGTTATCAAATTTAGGCATTATAACGCTTGAGCCGTGCTCAAAATTTATACTTGCGTCAGAAAGGAGGCTGATACGCGACAAAAGCTCATTTTGCCTAAACAAAAGCTCCTCAAGTGTCTCTTGACTGTTTTTTAAATTTAATCCAAGTGCCGCAAACTCATCAAAGCCGATGTCATTAAACTCAAGCCAAAACGAAGCGTCTATGCTTAACTCTTTTAAAAGTTCCAGCCTTTCTTGCTCGATATTTATAAGCTCGGCTATAGCGATGGCATTAAAATAAATTTTGCCTACTTGAAAGCTGATTAAATTTAAAAACTCATCATTTTTATAAAAATTATTTGCATTTTTGTATAGTAAAATTTTATTTGCCGCTTCTCTTTCTCCACCATCAAAAAGCAGATACTCTATCCTAGCAGTTATACCACCAGACCTTAACACAACATCTTTACTTAAGTCTTTAGAGAGCTTATAACGAGCATTTATATCAATATTTAGTAGCTTGTTTTTTGTATCTTCTTGGTTTATTTGGTTAAATTTAACATACTCTTCGAGTTTTGCACTTTGAGCCAAATTTATGATCTGAACTAAATTTCCTCCCCATGCAACACAGCTAAATAGTAAAAATATTAAAATTTTAGCACTCATGATAGCACCTCAAGCGGCAAAAACAGGTAACATTAGTGAAAACTTTTTACTAAGTTTCCAACCAATAAATTCCAGCCATCCACCAGAACAAATATCAAAAGCTTAAACGGCAAAGATATCATAACCGGAGGAAGCATCATCATACCCATGGCCATCAAAACCGAGCTTACAACCATATCGATAACAAGAAACGGCAGGTAGAGCAAAAAT
>NZ_LIWF01000018.1:0-25764 GCF_012978615.1 Campylobacter sp. RM9328
AGACATCGCAATGCTCAGAGGTATATCATCTATATTTGAAGGGTTTTGCAGATCTCTTATCCTAAAAAATAGTGCTAGATCCTTTTCCCTTGTATTTTTTACCATAAAGTCTTTAAAAGGCTTAACGGAGTTTGTAAACGCCTCTTCATATCCTATCTGTTCGGCAAGATAAGGCTTAATGCCATTTTCATAGCCTTGTTTTGCAACCGGCTCCATTATAAAAAATGTAAGCACCATAGCAAGAGAGATAAGTATGGTTGAAGGTGGAACTTGCTGTGTTCCCATTGCTTGACGAAGAAATGAAAAGACAATAATAAGCCGCAAAAAGCTCGTCATCATAAATATCAAAGACGGAGCAAGAGTTAGCACCGTCAAGAATATCATGACATTTAAAGAATTTACAAGTTGTTGCGGGCTACTTGGAGCACTTAGACTTAAATTTATAGTAGGCACGACAGGATCGGCACCAAAACCTACGCAGAAAAATACAAGTAAAACGAATAACGCTCTCACGCTCTATTGTCCCGCATCAAGTATGCTTTTTTTAGTTCTTTCTTTCTCTTTTTTATCAAGCGAAACGAAATGAATTTCCACCCTATTGTTTTTGGCGCGACCTTGCTCGCTATCATTACTAGCAAACGGATTATAAGAAGCCCTTGCTGAGGCTATTAACTTTTTAGCATCAACTCCGTTATTTATAAGCTCTTGCGCAACCGTTATAGCTCTAGCAGAAGAAAGCTGCCAGTTGTCTTTATAGATAGAGTCGATATCTGGCTTTTGATCATCCGTATGTCCTATGATATTTGTATTTACCTCACTAGGAAGTTTAGCTATAACCATTGAAATTCGCTTTAAAAACAGCCTTGCATCGTCATTTTCTATCTGTGCTTTACCTTTTGAGAAGAGCAAACTAGCAGGAAGTCTTAGTATAAACCCATCCTCAGCCTCTTCCACACTTACTTCAGGTGATCCGCTGGCGGTTAAAAGCTGGTTTATCGCGCTAGCTGTTTTCATGATCTCGTTTTCTGATTTTAACTTTGCCCTGGTTTCTCTAGTGCTAGTTTCTAAACTCATCTCTTGCTCTTTTTGCACTTGCGGACGAGAACCACCTTCAAGCACGCTAAGCGCACCGGCCAATGAGCCTATGGCATTTTCAAATTTTTTCGCATCCATTGTTGCCATAGAAAGAAGCAAAACGAAAAAACACAGCAGTAGCGACATGAGATCACCAAAGGTTGCAAGCCAATCGGGCATACATTTAGGACAGTCGCTAGGTTTTATTAACTTTGCCATTTTTTACTCAAACTGACTTTTTCTATCTTTTGGAGGCAAGAATGCTAGCAGTTTTGCCTCAAGCGTCCTTGGGTTGTCTCCCGACTGTATCGCCATGATACCCTCTAAAACCATCTGTTTTTCAAGTGTCTCATCCGCATCACGTATAGACAAGATATTGGCAACCGGCGCTCCAATGATGTTTCCTATCATCGCTCCATAAAGAGTTGTTAAGAGAGCAACCGCCATTGATGGACCGATCGCCGAAGGATCTGACATATTTAAAAGCATCGCAACAAGTCCGATTAGCGTTCCTATCATACCCATAGATCCCGAAAATCCACCGACTTGATCAAAAATTTTGATATTTGCGCTATGTCTTGACGAGGACTGATCGATGTCTATCTCCAAAAGTGCGCGTATAGTATCAGGCTCTGTGCCGTCAACCGCCATTGAAAGTCCTTTTTTCATAAAAAGATTTGTTTCGTTATTTACATCGGTTTCAAGCGCTAAGATACCGTCACGTCTAGCCTTAGTAGAGTAATCAACAAGTTTTTTTATAGTTTCGCTAAGATTTATCTGTTGAGGCTTTACGGCTATACCGTAAAATTTGCCGACACTTTTAAGTGTTTCCATTTTAAAGCCGACCATCATTACACCGATGGTTCCGCCAAAAACAATCATAATAGACGGTATATCTATGTAAGGCCCTATCCCTACGCCTATTGCCATAGCTCCAAAAAGTAAAACAAGAGTTAAAACCCAACCGACAACGGTTCCTAAATCCATAGTCTTCTCGCTTAAAAAAATTAATAAACTTCATATTTTACTTAAATTTCATTGAAGTTATATTAAATTCAAAATTTTATTTGTCTTTTTTTGATACAATCGCGTTTAAATTTTAAATCACCAAGGCTTAAAATGAATAATATTTCGATAATTATACTTGCCGCAGGGCTTGGAACAAGAATGAAATCAACAACTCCTAAAGTTATGTTTAAACTAAGCGGAGTTAGCATGATAAGACATGTTTTAAAACAAGCTTATGAGATAACAAATGATGTTCACGTCGTGCTTTATCACCAAAAAGAACTTATACAAGAGCATATTTTATCAGAATTTAAAGACACGCAAATTCACATTCAAGATCTTGCAAATTTCCCAGGCACTGCAGGTGCTTTAAAGGGCATAAAATTTAAGGGCGAAAAAGTTTTAATCACATGCGGAGATATGCCTTTAGTTAGCGCACAAGAGCTAAAAAGCCTTTGCGATAAAGATGCGGATATAACGATGTCAAGCTTTGTTTGCAAAGATCCATTCGGCTATGGCCGTGTGATAGAAAAAGACAGCAAAGTAACAGGCATAGTAGAACAAAAAGATGCAAGCGAAGAAGAGCGTAAAATAAACCGCGTAAATGCCGGTTGCTACTGCTTTAAACGCGAAGTCTTAGAAGAAATTTTACCTCTTATCAATAACCAAAACTCGCAAAAAGAGTATTATCTAACTGACGCTATAAAAATTGCAAATCAAAAAAATCTAAGCTGTGTAGCTGTTGATGTTTGCGAGCAAAATTTCATGGGCATAAATGATAAATTTCAACTAAGCATAGCTGAGAATATCATGCAAGATAACATCAAAAAAGAGTGGATGAAATTTGGCATAAATATGCGCTTACCACAAACTATATTTATAGACGCAAGAGCTGTTTTTAAAGGCGAATGCGTTGTTGAAGAAAACGTAAGCATACTTGGCGAATGCTTGATAGAAGAAAGTATTATAAAAAGCTCAAGCGTGATAGAAGAAAGCATTATAAAAAGCTCAGACATCGGACCTTTGGCTCACATACGGCCAAAAAGCAAGATATCAGGCACTCATATCGGAAATTTTGTCGAGGTAAAAAAGGGCGTATTAAACGGTGTTAAAGCCGGACATTTAAGTTACTTGGGAGACTGCGAGATAGATAGCGGAACAAATATCGGATGTGGAACTATAACTTGCAACTATGACGGCAAGGCAAAGCATAAAACCGTGATCGGCAAAAACGTCTTTATAGGATCCGACTCGCAACTAGTAGCCCCTGTAAACATAGGCGATGATGTCTTGATAGCAGCAGGAAGCACCGTAACTTCGGACGTGCCAAGCGGTGCATTAGCGATAAGTCGTGGCAAGCAGATCAACAAAGAGGGCTTTTTCTATAAATTTTTTGGTAAAAAAGATGCTTAAGGGTAAAAAAATTTTATTGGCAGTTTGCGGTAGCATTTCATTTTATAAATCATACGAAATTCTCTCGCGCCTTAGAAAATTAGGCGCGGATGTTAGAGTAATGTTAAGCGATGGGGCGCTTGAATTTTGTAATGAGAGTGGATTTGAAGCACTTTGTGATCATAAAATTTTAAGCTCTCGAACACAGGATTGGCAGGAGGGTTTAAGCCACATAAACTACGCAAAAACCGACCTTATCTTGATTGCTCCATGCTCGGTAAACACCATAAATAAGCTAGCAAGTGGGGTTTGCGATAACGTCTTTATGCAAACTTTAATCGCCTCAAAAGCCCCGCTTTTGATAGCCCCTGCCGCAAATCACAACATGCTAGAGCATTTTTCTACATGTAAAAATTTAGAATTTTTAGCCCAAAACGGCGCACAAATCATCGAGCCGGTCGTTAAAACTCTAGCTTGCGGAGATGTCGGCAAGGGCGGCTTGGCAGACATTGAAACGATACTTTATCATGTCAAACGATCATTTTGTAAGCAAATTTTTAAAGAAAAAAAAGTTCTCATCACAGGTGGCGCAACCACTGAAAAGATAGACGAAGTAAGGGCTATTACAAATTTTTCAAGCGGCAAAATGGCAAAAGCCTTAGCGGATGCGTTTTTTTATGCAGGTGCGGATGTAAACTTGCTTACTAGTGTTAAAACACAAGACGTGCCTTATAAAGTAAGAAATTTCACAAGCTCAAACGAGCTTTTAGGACTTTTAAAAGATGAGTGCAAAGACACCAACCTACTCATAATGTGTGCTGCGATTAGCGACTACATAAGCGAGGAAAAATTTGACGGCAAGCTTAAAAAAAGCAAACTTGGAAAAAATTGGTCGCTAAAATTAACCGAAAATATCGATATATTAAACGAATTAAAAGACTTTAAATGTCGCAAAATCGGCTTTAAACTAGAAACCGATGTAAGCAGTGCGGTAGATAGCGCCAAAAAAATGCTAGAACAAAAAGGACTTGATGCAGTTTGCCTAAACGTCTTAAGGGAAGAAAATAAATTTGGTAGCGACCAAAACGAAATCAGCTTTATAACAAAAAATGAAACCATAAATTTACAACTTGCTTCAAAAGAAACTATAGCGACAAAAATAGTAAATTTATCAAATGAATTAAGATAAATGATAAGTAAAATAGGCAAAATTCAAAAGATAGCTAACGCGCAAAATGTAGCGCCTATCGCGTTAAACACATCGCTTCCTATTAGCCTAAAAGTATCTGAAAAGATCGGCTTTAATAGATATATATTGAAATTTGCAAATAGAAATTTAAATACAAAAAGTGCTAAACAACTTGATATCGGCGCTAATTACTGGGCTGAGATAGAGAGCAACAACGAAAATATACTTATAAAAAATATGTTTAAAAAGCCTGAAATTTTAAATTTTGGCATACTGCCGCAAGGTCTTAATCTAATCGAACGCGTTATAAAAGAAAATGACTTGGCGTGGTTTTACGAGCATATTTGCGACTCGCTGATGAATGCAAAAGATAAAGAGTCTTTTAAAATTTATACCGATATGTTTTTAGCCTTGCAAGAAAAGATAGTCCATATACCATTTTTATACAATGAAATTTATGGGATTTTTCAATTTAAAAAAGGACAAAAAGAGAGCGCATTTTATCTTGCTTTTTCAAATTTTGCGCCGATTTTATTTAGACTTGATGAAAAAGGTATTGTGTCGATAAGCACGCCGTTTAAAAAAGTAGCAAATTTACTAAACTATGAATTTAGCTGCAAGATAGAAACCTGCCAAATTTCACCGCTGTGGGATAAAAGCGGTAAGATAATAGACATAAAAGGATGATTTTGAACAACTTAAACCACCTAGCTATCATCATGGACGGCAATGGACGCTGGGCTAAAAAGAGAAATTTCTTACGTCAAAAAGGTCATGAAGTCGGAGCAAATGTTGTTGAACAAATTTGCGAATTTTGCACCGACCAAGATATAAAAATCCTAAGCCTTTATGCTTTTAGTACAGAAAACTGGAAACGACCAAAGCGTGAGGTCGAATTTTTAATGGATCTGCTTAAAAAATTTCTAATATCAAAACGAGAAAATTTTATAAAAAACGGTATAAAATTTACAACCATAGGTGATATCAGCGTCTTTAGTAACGAGCTAAAAGACGAGATAAATTTACTTAAAAGCCTAACGCATGACAATACGAAACTAAAACTCAACCTAGCCATAAACTACGGTGCAAAAGATGAAATTTTACGCGCTTTTAAGCGTGTTAGTGAGCTAAAACTTGAACTAAACGAGCAAAATTTACAAAACTACCTTGATGAGAGCGAGTGTATCGACTTGCTTGTAAGAACGGGTGGAGAGCAAAGACTTTCAAATTTCATGCTCTGGCAAGCAAGCTACGCAGAACTTGCCTTTAGCGATACTTTGTGGCCTGACTTCACAAAAGATGAGCTAGCAAAGATAGTTGAGAATTTCAAATACAAAAATAGACGTTTTGGCGGGCTTTGATGTTTGAAATTTACGCTATAGTATTTGCTGTTTTTGGGCTTTGCATGGGATCATTTGCAAATGTTTTGATATATCGTTTGCCACGACAAAAAAGTATAAATTTCCCATCATCTTCTTGCCCAAAATGCGATCACAAGCTAAAGTTTTATCATAACATACCTGTTTTTTCATGGTTTTTTTTACGTGCCAAATGCGCCTTTTGCAACTCAAAGATAAGCCCTATCTATCCGCTGGTAGAAATTTGTTCATGCGTGCTCATGCTTGTTAGTTTTTTTGGAGAATGCGTTGATTTTATAGACGCACAAAGCTTATTTAGAGCCTTTGCTTTAGGTGTTTGCCTTATACTGCTTTTAGCACTTAGTTTGATTGATCTTGAGTTTAAGGCAGTTCCCGACTCTTTACTTTTTAGCGCACTAGGATTTGCCCTACTTTTTGCAGCAAGTGAAGTTTTTTACGAATTTGACTTTAGCTTGATTGTAAATTCGATATGCTTAGCTATAGTTTTTTGGCTTCTTAGATTTATTTTAAGTGCAGCCATGAAAAGAGAAACCATGGGAAGTGCCGATATATTTATCGCCGCTATCATAGGTGCGATCTTGCCGTTAAATTTGGCATTACTAGCCATTTATACGGCTGCGGTTTTAACACTACCGGCTTATTTGATAATTAGAAAAAAAGACTACGAGCTTGCCTTTGTACCATTTTTAAGCATTGGGCTTGTTTTGGTTTATATCTTTAAAGAAGAATACATAAATTTTATAGGTTTTTTATATGAATAGAGTAAATAAATATCTTTTACACAACTTTCTTGGCACATTTGCCTCGTTATTTTCAACGCTGTTTCTTATCATGTCCATTGTCTTTTTTATACAAATAGCGCGCGTAACGTCATATATCGAGATAACATTTGGCGAGTTGATCAAGCTTTATCTTTTCATGCTACCCAAGGTTCTTTTGTTTGTCGTGCCGATAGCATTTTTCGTATCTCTTGCCATGACTTTATTTCGCCTTTCAAAAGAAAACGAAAGTATCGTTATCTTTACCCTTGGAAGTTCGCCAAACTCGATAGCTAAATTTTTCTTATCCTTTGCAGCTTTACTAAGCGGTGCTTTAATGCTTTTGGCACTCGTGATGATACCCATCGCCGCAGAGCTAAACTCAAATTTTGTTGATTATAAAAAAACGGTAGCCAAACTAAATTTAAAACCAAATCAATTTGGGCAAAAATTCTCCGAATGGATGGTATACATCGGTACTCAAGACAGCGATGAAAACGGCACTATATACAAAGATATAGTTATGTATAACCCAAAAGTTCAAGACTCTGAGCGCATAATCATCGCTGATAATGCCAAATTCTCAAACACGCAATCAGGCGTAGAGCTGTCGTTAAATAACGGTAAAATTTATGATATGAGAGATAGTCTTTACAATCAAAGCAACTTTAAATACATGAAAATACGCACCACTCAAAGCGAAAGTACAAGCAAAGTTGGCAACATAAAAGAGTACTGGCTTGAAGCAAAGACAAATAATAAACGCAAAAAAGATCTATGCACTTATGTCCTAGTTGCACTCTTTCCGCTTGCAACCACACTTTTTGCCATTAGTTTTGGTATAGTTACGTATAGATATGAAAAGGGCGCGGTTTATCTTGGCTCATTTGGCGTATTGTTTGGGTATTTTGCACTTATCATGCTACTTGCATCACGCCCGATAACTGCAATACCTGTGGTGTTTTTAAGCTTTATGCTTAGCGGAATTTTACTTTATCAAACCAAAATCGCACGAAGATACTAATGAAAATTTGGCTTATCTTTTCTTACGACGGTTCTAAATTTCAAGGCTCACAGACACAACCACATAAAAATGGAGTAGAAGACGCTCTTGCTAGAGCCTTGGCTCATGTTGGAATTTTTAACAAAATCACCTCTAGTTCTCGCACCGACAAGGGTGTTCATGCAAATAATCAAAGCGCTTGTGTGGAATGCGGCGAACATTTTAAAGACTTAAACCGCCTAAAAGATCTAATCAACCGTCACGCCCACCCACACATACATATAAAACATATCATGCGCGCAAACGAAGAATTTCATCCAAGATACGATGCAAAAGCTCGGCTCTATCGCTATATCATCAGTCATGAAGACTTTAGTGTTTTTAGAAGCGATTATGAGGTTTTTTTACCAGAATTTGATATAAAAATAGCCAATAAGTTGCTTAAAAATTTTATAGGAGAGCACGACTTTAGCATGTTTATGAAAACAGGGAGTGATACAAAAAGTCCGGTTCGCACTATAACTAAGGCATTTTGCTATAGACATAAAAACAAAAGCGTGATAGTTTTTAAAGCAAACGGCTTTTTACGAGGGCAGGTACGCTTAATGGTTGCAACCGTTTTAAAGGGTTTAAAATTTAATAACGCCGGCAAGCTTATATGCGCCCAGCTACAAAATAAAGCCCCGTTTACTCGCATCCCTGCGCCGGCACAAGGGCTTTATTTGCATAGAGTTTTTTACTAGGCTATATTTTTTACTTCAAGCTCACTATTTATCAAGCTCTCATCATCATTAAACTCAAAACTAACGTCATTTGCACCAAAGCTCTTTGCGATAGCCTCAAGAGTGTCGCGTGCTGATTTATGAATTTTACCTTGAAGTTGCGTGATAAGCCTTACACTCATCTTCTCAACCTCTCCTCTAGCCTCTTCGATAAGACGGTTTTTATCCTCTTCTCTAAAGCTACTTCCAAAAAAACCATTTAACGAATCAGGCAACAAAAACGGTATAAATTTACCGTTTTTTTCATCATAAAATTTCATATTTGCGATTGAGAATTTATATCTACAAGGTGGCATTTTTACTTTATAGTTTGAGTTTGAAATTTGAACTATCTCAAGCTTTGGACTTGTTAGGTCGTATATGAAGTTTATCTCAAATTCAAATATCATCGAAAGCTTTTTCTCACTAACAAGCCACCTTAAATACTCTTTGCCAAAATTCCCAAACGCATGATCTGTTTTTGTTACGATCTCTTTGCTATAAACCTGAAAAACAGACAACTCACCGATACTTTTTATCTGCTCGATATCCGTCACAACAGAGATTTCACTGTTTTTCTTTTGAAATTTCCTAAGCTCTCTGCTTAGCCTATAGACTGCAAAAATCAAAAACGCAGACAGTATCACAAGTATCAAATTTAGATATTCACCCATTTTAATTCCTTGTATTTTTGGCAAATTTTAGCGTATTATTATAAACCTTAGAAAATTTGCTTAAAATCAAACCCGGAATCCCTCAAACTCTTAGCCACCACCTCTTGATGATCTTTGCCTTTTGTTTCAAGTGTTATAATGATACTTGCATCGCCGTATTCAAGCTCTGTAGAAAAGCGGTCGTAGTCGATCTTAACTATGTTTGCATTTGCGGTTTTAAGCGCATCAGTTAGCATTAAAAGTGCCCCCGGTTTATCTATAAGTGTTACTTGTATTATCATTTTACGAGCTGATTTGATAAGGCCCTTTTCAATGATAATAGATAGCATTTGCACGTCGATGTTTCCACCACTTAACACGATACCGATTTTAGCGTCTTTTTTATGTTTTATCTTACCGTGCATTAGTGCTGCTACACCTGCTGCTCCAGCGCCTTCAACTACGATCTTTTGTCTTTCAAGCAAGAACAAAATCGCCGTTGCGATCTCTTCATCATCAACTTGCACAAATTCATCCACACATTCAAGGATATTTGTAAGAGTTATCTCGCTCGCATCTCTTACCGCGATACCATCGGCTATGGTTCTTACTGATTTTGAGTTTATACTTTTTTTAGCATTAAAGCTTTGCCACATCGCAGGAGCGCCTTTTGCACCTACACAAACTACTTTTATATTTGGATTTACTTGTTTTACACAGCTTGCAACACCGCTAGCAAGTCCGCCACCACCAACAGGTATCACAACCATATCAAGATCGCTCATCTCATCAAGCATCTCAAGTGCCACCGTACCTTGTCCTGCCATAACATACTCATCGTCAAACGGGTGTATGAAAGTCATACCCTGCTCTTTTGCATATGTGACAGCAAATTCATAGGCTTCGTCGAAGTTATTTCCTTTTAAAATAACCTCAGCGCCAAGATCTTTTGTGCCTCCGACTTTTAGAAGAGGGGTTGATTCAGGCATAATAATAACCGCACGAACGTCAAATTCACGTGCGCTTATGGCTACGCCCTGAGCATGGTTGCCTGCACTTGCAGCAACGACACCTTTTTTGCGCTCGTTTTCGCTTAAATTTGCGATTTTATTATAAGCGCCACGAATTTTATAAGCACCTGTTCGTTGCAAATTTTCTTCTTTTAAGTAAATTTTAGCACCCGAAACATCACTTAGTCTTTGTGAGAACGCAAACGGAGTTTTGTTTACAAAGTGTCCGATTGTGATTTTTGCTTGGATTATTTTATTTAAAGATACCATTTTCTAGCCTTTCTAATTCTATTTTTATACATTTGTTCTGGATAAATTTTATACCATTCGCATATGCTCTAGCTTTGGCGTTTTCGTTGGTTATGCCAAGTTGAAGCCAGAGAGTTTTTACTCCTTTTCTTATAACCTCATCTATTAAAATATCCGCGTATTCGCCTTTTCTAAACATAACAATAATGTCTATGTTTTCGTTTATATCGCTTAAATTTCTATATACCTTTTGTCCTAAAATTTTATCTTCTTTTGGATATATAGGAAAAATTTTAAAACCTTTTTTTATAAGAAATTTAGCAACCATATTACTTGCCTTACTCTCGTCGGGGCTTAAGCCAACTACCGCGATATTTTGTATGTTATGTAAAATTTCATCCATTTTTCTTCCTTAACAAAACTCCGCACTCCACATGATGAGTGTGCGCAAACTGATCAAAAACAGCAAATTTTACGACTTCGTGAGTTTGTGAAATTTGTATTAAATTTTCATACAAACTATCCGGATTGCAAGATATATATATGATATTTTCATAATTTTTAATAAAATTTATAACACTTGGCTCAAGTCCTGCGCGAGGCGGATCGACAAGTATATGAGAGAAGTCATACTCGTGTAAATTTATATCTTTTAAGCGATTAAATTCGCGCTCGTTTTTAAAGGCACTTATAAGCTCATCGGCTGAAAGTCTTAGAAATTTTATGTTTTTAGTATCATTTATATCACAGTTTTTAAGAGCATAAAATATCGAGCTTTTGCTGATTTCTGTGGCTAAAACGTTTTTAAAATTCTCACTAAGAGGGATGGTAAAATTTCCATGTCCGCAGTAAAGTTCAAGCAGATCTTTCCCGCCTTTTGCTAAATTTATTTTAGCCCAAGTGATCATTTTTTCATTTACAGCCTTGTTTGGCTGGATAAAAGCATTTTCACTAAGATGAAATTTGTAAATCCTACCGTCTATCTTAAGCTCGTCTATTAAATTTAACTCATGGCTTAAAATTTTTTGCCCTCTTGATCTAGCGATGATGGTTATATCTAACTTATTTGCCAAATTTACTATATGTTCCAAAAAAGTGGCTTCAAGCTTTTTGTGATATAGCAAAGTTGCCAATACTCCGCTGCTACATGAGATAAACTCAACACCAAACAGACGGTGCTTTAACTTAGCGTCGCTCTCAAGTTCATTAAGCAATATCGGCATCAAAGAGACGATCTGCTCGCAAACCTTTGGACATTCGCGCACAAAAATTCTCTCGCCTTTATTTTTTGAGTGCATCGTGTAGTAAATTTTATCCGCTTCATGCCATATACCAAACTCGGCCCTTATGCGGTAGTTTTTCTCATTTGAGGCAAAAAATTCAAACTCTTTATCGTAAAATTCGCTAAATTTAGAGCTGATAGCATTTAGCTTGAAAGCCTTTTGCTCTTCATAACTTCCCTCAAGAGTGCAACTACCGCACTCTTTAAAATGACAACACTGCAACTAGATTTCCACCTTTTTACCAACAAACCTAACAAGAGCCCAAGTAGCTAAAAATCCAAGCGGAAGAACAACCCAAATGCTTGCTCCAAGCGCCGTAGGTAGATATCCGACAAATATAGCAACAGCACCCACACTTAGCGCATAGATGATCTGAGTGCTTACGTGATCTATGTGATTACAACCTGCCCCCATAGAAGAAAGTATGGTTGTATCTGATATCGGTGAACAGTGATCGCCAAAGATAGCGCCCGTAAGAACGGCTGAGATATTAACTATCATATAAGCATGCAACGCATCGCCATCAAGTCCGTAGTTTAGACCAACTGCATTTGCTAGCGGTATAGCAAGAGGCATTAAAATGCCCATCGTGCCGTAGCTAGTTCCCGTAGAAAACGATATAAAAGAACCAAGTATAAATATAGCCACAGGTAAAATAAATTTAGGCGTAGTTTGACTTAGCATATCAACTAAATACCTAGATGTACCAAGCTCCTTAATAACAGAACTAAGGCTCCATGCAAGAAGCAAAATCACGATGGTGATTATCATAGTTTTCCAACCTTTTACCCAAACACCTATCGCCTCTTTTACATCAAAAATTTTACGCCAAACACCCATAGTAATAGCAACTATACTAGCAAAAAGTGCCGACTGAAACAGTGCCACTGAAGCATCGGCGGCTCCAAATGTCTCTCTAAATGTCATAAATGAAAAAGGACTTGCCAAAGCTGCTTCAAGAGCTTCACCTTCAAGTGATTTTAATCCACTAAAATAAAAACTTATAAACGCACCTATAATAAGCACAAGCAAAGGCACAACGGCATTTGAAACCTGAAGTTTTACACCATCTTTTGGCTCAAGAGTTTTATCCTCTATATCTTGTATCGTGGTTTTACCAGAGTGTAGCTCCCCGCGCCTTGCTCTTTGTTCGGCAAGTAGCATAGGACCATACTCGCGTTGCATAACTGCGGTGCATACTATAAAAAATAGCATGAATAAATTATAAAAACGATAAGGGATGGTCTCTATAAAAACGCCGTAAGAGTTGATATTTTCAACACCAACCAAGCCATAACCGTCTTTAATAAGTGAAATTTCAAGTCCAACCCAAGTTGAGATTATGGCGATACCTGCGATAGGAGCTGCGGTAGCATCTATGATAAATGCCAACTTCTCACGGCTTAATTTAAATTTATCGGTTATAGGGCGCATGATGGGACCAACGATTAGGGCGTTAGCATAATCATCAAAAAATACAAAAATTCCCATTAACCAAGTTGAAATTTGAGCAGAAACTCCGGTCTTTGCCTTCTTACTAAGCCAAAGCGCAACAGCTTTAGTGCCGCCCATTTTTGTTATAAGAGCAACAACACCGCCTATACAAAGAACTTGAAGCATAATGCCTGCATTCCAACTGTCAGCCATCGAGCCTACAACACGCTCGACTATACCAGTAAAGCCCTTGATAAACGACATAAAAACATTTTCATTTATGATGTTAATCAAAAACGTTCCACTAAAAACACCTATAAAAAGCGACAAAATAACATCTTTTGTTATAAACGCAAGAGCTATCGCAACAACGGGAGGTATCAACGTCCAGATGCCAAAAATTTTAGCATTTGTCGCAGAATCGGCAAATGCTATGATCGGCAAAAAGGCCGTCAAAATAAAAAATGAAATTTTACTCATTCAACTTTTCCTTTATTAAAATTTATCTTTTTCTATATGTAGTCCCGCCCATGTCTGTGCTGTAGCCATTGCTTCTACGATGTTGATATTAACGTGTTTTGGCATATTTAGACAGTTTAATAGAATTTGAGCTATATCCTGCGGTTTTATGGCTGCAACGCCTTCGTATACTTTATTTGCTCTTTCTACGTCGCCCTTAAATCTAACCTCACTAAATTCAGTCTTACAAAGTCCGGGAGCGATCTCTGTCACTCTTATCCCAAGCCCTCTAAGGTCATTTCTCATGTTGCGACTAAATTGCTTTACAAATGCCTTACTTGCACCATAAACATGGCTTCCCGGATACGGCCAAGCACCAGCTGTAGAACCAATATTAAAGACATAACCGCTTTTTCGAGCTTTCATTATCGGCAAAATCGCTTTTGTAGAGTATAGAAGTCCTTTGATGTTTGTATCTACCATCGTTTCAAGATCCTCTACGTCAGCCTCTACGATACCGTCAAGACCTAGAGCAAGACCTGCGTTGTTTACAAGTACTTCTATGTCTTGAAATTCTTTTGGTAAATTTTTAACACCTTCAAATATCGCCTCTTTATCTCTTACGTCAGCTACTATTATATGGGTATTTCCAAGCTCGCTTGCAAGTTTTTCCAGTCTATCTTTACGTCTTGCTAAAGCTATGATCTTATATCCTTCGCGCGATAAAGTGCGAGCTATCTCCTCGCCAAATCCCGAAGTTGCACCGGTAATAAAAGCTGTTGCATTCATGTCTATCTCCTTATTTTATTTTTGGTTCTAATTTTAAGTCTTGCAGAAATTTTATGTTTTGCTCATTTGCGTTTATGATCGCATAGTCCATTGCGTTAAAACCAAGCTCGTCAACCGCGTAAATATCTGCTCCGTGTTTTATTAAAAGCTCTAAAATTTCGACATTCGCATGTGAAGCTGCGTGCATAAAAACGGACCTTAAAGTATGCTCAAGCGCACACGTGTTATTATAAAAATTTTCATCGCCTAAATTTAAAATCGCATTTTTGGTATTTTGATCTATATAAAAGTCATTTGCATTTGCACCGTTTTCAAGCAGAAATTTTGTTAAAGCCACATCCCCAAACTGCACCGCGTAAAAAAGCACACTCTTGCCAAATATATTTTTGTGATTGACATCAGCACCGTTTTTTAACAGAAATTCTACATTTTTTAAATTTTTAAGAGCATAAAAAAGTGCAGTTTCATCGCCGAAATTTATATCTGCTCCGCGTTTTAAAATTTGCTCTAAAACAGAAATTTCACGCTCATACAAAAGCGCGGTATTTAACATATTAGAAAGCTCAAAAGCGCTGAAACTTTTGGAGTAAAGCATAGATGAAATTTGCTCATAGCCTACTGTTTTATCGATGATCATCTTTTGCTCTGGAGTGATATCAAATTTAACCTTATGCTCGCTACCTACCGCAAAAGTCAAAAAGGCATTTACAACACTAGTCGCATAATACGCCGCACTACCAAAGTCTTGACCTCTTTGTTCGTAGTATTTTACAAGCGGGGTTTGAGCCTCATTATATAGCTTTAAAAATTCTCTTCGTTTTAAAAAGTTATAAAGTGACTGAGTGCCCCAATATCGAAAATACACCATTTGAGCGTCTTTTTGTTCTTCAGACTCATTTGGAGTTTTAAGGCTTTTGGCATAAATTTCAGGAGCAAAGCTAGCCTCAAGCAAAAGCCATTTGAATTTATTTAAATTTTCTTCGTATACGCTATCGCCGACGCAGCTTCTATTTTCGCCACGAATTTTTTTAGCAACCTCAAAAAGAGCGTTTACGTGCTCTAAATTTAAGAGCGAGCCATCGCAATAAAATATTGCATCGTTGATAAGAGAATACTTTTGAGGCTTGGTTTTAAAAAATTCTTTTGGATTTTTAAGCTCTTCGCAACCAAATTCCAAAGCATAAAGAAGAATCGGAGCAAACACCAATAAAAACAACAAAAATAATCTTTTCACCAATCCTCCTAAATTTATTTATTTTAACAAATTTAAACGATAATATCGCTTATTTATCAAATTTTTACATACCTTTGCAACAATTTTAATGCAGATAAAAGTCTTTGATCTCATTAAAATTTAGATACCTATAAATTTCACTCTCTTTTCCAACTATCTTTTTGGCGATCATTTGCTTATACTCATCAACACTAGGCAAACGACCAAGTATCGCACAAACTGCCGCCAGTTCAGCACTTCCTAGATAAACTTTAGCGCCCATACCCATGCGATTATCAAAATTCCTTGTAGAAGTCGAAAAGACAACGGCATTATCTTCAACTCTTGCTTGGTTGCCCATACACAAGGAGCATCCAGGAACCTCAACGCGGGCATTTACTCCCTTAAATACATCATAACAGCCCTCGCTTTCAAGCTGTGCTTTGTCCATTTTTGTAGGAGGAACAACCCATAAACGCGTAGGTATAGACTTTTCGTCTTTTAGAATTTTCGCCAAAGCTCTATAGTGTCCGATATTTGTCATACAGCTTCCGACAAAGACTTCGTTTATCTCTTTTGCCCTATTTTGATCGGCTAAAATTTCAGATAAAGTCGCAACATCATCAGGGTCGTTAGGACATGCTAAGATCGGCTCAGAGATGTCATCTAAATTTATTTCGATTATTTCTGCATACTGCGCGTCTTTATCGGCTTTTAAAAGAGTTGGGTTTTTAAGCCATTCGAGCATTTTATCACGTCTTCTTTCAAGGGTTTGGCGGTTCTCGTATCCAGCTTTTATCATAGCATCGATAAGTGCGACATTTGAACGAAGATATTCGATAACCGGCTCGTTATTAAGCGCTACTACACAAGCTGCTGCAGAGCGCTCTGCAGAGGCGTCGCTAAGCTCAAAAGCTTGCTCGACTTTTAGATTTTCAAGTCCTTCGATTTCAAGAATTTTACCGGCAAATATGTTCTTTTTATTTTTCTTCTCAACACTTAAAAGACCGCGCTTTATGGCATAGTAAGGTATGGCATTTACTAAGTCTCTAAGCGTGATACCCTCTTTTAGCTTACCGCTAAAACGCACCAAAACGCTTTGAGGCATATTTAAAGGCATAACGCCAAGAACCGCTGCAAATGCAACAAGTCCGCTTCCTGCTGGGAAACTTATGCCGATAGGAAAACGAGTATGGCTGTCCCCGCCCGTGCCTAAAGTATCCGGTAAAACCATGCGGTTTAACCAAGAGTGTATAACTCCATCCCCGGGCTTTAAGCTAACACCGCCTCTTGAGTTCATGAAATTTGGCAATGTTGCGTGTAAAATTTCATCACTAGGCTTTGGATAAGCGGCCGTATGGCAAAAGCTTTGAAGCACAAAATCTGCACTAAAGCCCAAGCTTGCAAGCTCTTTTATCTCATCTCTAGTCATCGGTCCTGTCGTATCTTGGCTACCCACCGTTAATGTTACAGGCTCGACATAAGTATTTGGCCTAACGCCTTTAACGCCGCATGCACGTCCGACTATCTTTTGAGCCAAGCTATATCCATAAGAGTTGTCATCTTTTGGCTGATCCGGTTTTGTAAAGATATTTTCTGGTGCTAAATTTAAAGCATTTCTGGCTTTGACACAAAGTGCGCGAGCGATAATAAGCGGTATACGACCTCCTGCGCGAATTTCATCGATTAGAGTATTTGGCGACAGGTTAAATTTAGCGACAACTTCGCCGTTTTTTACTATCTCACCTTTGCAAGGATAAATTTCTATCTCATCTCCCGTCTCAAGTGCGCTAACATCCGCTATGATCGGTAGAGCTCCGCTATCTTGTGCGGTGTTGAAAAATATCGGAGCTATGCTAGTTCCGATAACTACACCGCCTGTTTTTTTGTTTGGCACGCCGTCTATATCGCGCCCCAAATGCCACTGGATAGAATTTATACCACTTTTTCTACTTGATCCGGTTCCTACGACATCGCCTACATAAACAACTTCGCGACCGCTACTTTTAAGCTCAGATATTTTTTCTAAACTTCCGGGTTGTCTTTTAACAAGCATCGCATTTGCATGAAGAGGTATATCAGAGCGCGTAAATGCCTCACTTGCAGGGCTTAAGTCATCAGTATTTGTCTCGCCGGCAACTTTAAAAACAACCGCTTTTATGCACTCACTAAGACTTTCTCGCTTTAAAAACCACTCTGCCTTCGCCCATGAGTTTAAAATTTCAAGGGCAAATTTATTTGTTTTACTAAGGTCTAAAATTTCGTTAAAGTATTCATTTACAAAAATGCTATTTTTTAGAGCATCTCTTGCCGCTTTTGCCACATTTTCATCGCTATTTTTAAGAGCTAAAATAAGCTTTGCAACATTATATCCACCAAGCATTTTGGATAAAATTTCAATAGCTTTTATTTTATCTATGCCGCAAATTTCAAGTCCACTATTAACTATCTCGCCCAAAAATTCAGCCTTAACTTTTGCCGCGTCGTCAACGCCTGGGTTTACGCGATTAGATAAAAGTTCTATAAATTCTTTTGCTTCATTTTCGTTTTTTGTGTTGCGTAAGATTTCACAAACTTGCGCTGTTTGATCTTGATTTAGCGCCAAAGGAGGCACGCCTAGCTTTGCACGTTCGTCGATGTGTTTTTTGTATTGTATTAAAAAATCCATATCAAAGCCTTTTTAAATTTTTGCTTTATATTTTATCTAAAATATATTGGAATTCCACAAAAATAGGCTAAAATGGTATAAAATTTTATCAAAAAGGTTTCGTTTTGGATAAAGCATATTTCTCTTCTTTGATCGGAATTTTAGAAATTTTAGGTGATAAAAACGGTATTAGCGAGATAAATTTTGTAGATAAATTTATAAAAACAGACGTAAAAGAGCCGAATTTAAAACTATGCTTAGATGAGTTAGAGGAGTATTTTAGCGGTAAACTTAAAAATTTTAGCGTAAGACTAAACATACAAGCAACTCCTTTTCAAAAAAGCGTGTATAAAGCCTTGCTAAACATACCTTACGGCACGACCGCAACTTACTCTGACGTTGCTAAAATGATACACAACCAAAAAGCTCAAAGAGCCGTGGGGAGTGCAAATGCTAAAAACAAAATCCCGATCATCATTCCCTGTCACCGCGTAGTGGGGGCCAACAGTCTTGGCGGATACAGTGGAGCGGGCGGATTAAAAACAAAAGAAATTTTACTAAATTTAGAAAAGGGCAACTTATCATAAACCCAGCCCCTAAATTTGAGGCTGGGAAATTTACTTAATTTTAAGCAAATTTAGGCTCGCTAAATGCCGTTAATTTTGGCGCTTCGCCTTTAAATTTCTCGATATTAACAAGAGCTGTTTGAGAGATATTGCCGTTAGATAGTTTTGATGTTGCTTTATCTATCGTTAAGACGTTTGAGTTTCCGTTTTTGCAAAGTCCCGCATCAAAGCCGTCATACCAAGCACCTTGAGCTAGCCTTACAACTCCCGGTATTACGTTATCGGTTATAACAGCCCCAGCCAAGACCTCTCCTCTTGAGTTAAACACTCTTACCAAATCACCGTTTTTAATGCCTTTAGCCTTAGCATCTTTGGTATTTATCCATATAGGCTCTCTACCTGCTACCGCATAGGTATCGCGAAGTGAGGTTTGGTTGAGCTGTGAGTGCAAACGATATGGAGAGTGAACTGAGAGCATATGAAGTTGTGCCGGCTTATCGCTCATACCAAGCCATTCAACAGGCTCATACCACATAGGGTGTGCAGCGCAATCGTCATACCCCATTTTTTCGATGGTCTCTGAGTAGATTTCTATCAATCCAGACGGAGTTCCTAGTGGGTTTAGTATAGGGTCTTGTCTAAATTCAGCATGTCTTACCCATGCTTCGCTTTCAGGAGTTGAATAAAATTTAACAGGCTTGTTCTCTTTCCAAAATTCATCAAAAGGCTTCATCTCAGACGCAAGCTCAGGTATGGCTAAAATTTTATCATACGCATCGTTGTAAAAGCTTTTTATCCAGTCAAATTCATCCTTGCCGTTATCTGTGTATGCCATAACTAAATTTTTAGCATATGCTTTACATAGATCAGTAAAAATTTGATAATCATCTTTTGCTTCGGCGTATTTTTCAACGACTTGTTTCATAGGAGCGATATGATCGTTAGAATAATCACCCGTCATAGTCATATCGTTTCTTTCGTATTGAGTGGTTATAGGAAAAACGATATCAGCCATCTTCGCACTTGGCGTCCAATACGGATCATGCACGACTATCGTGCGCGGTTTTTGCCAAGCTTTTATTAAGACATTTGTATCTTGATGATGCACGATTGGGTTTCCGCCAACCCAGTAAATAAAGTCTATATCAGGGTAAGTCACCTTTCTTCCATCATGATCTATGACTTTTCCAGGATTTAACAAGACATCGACTATCCTTGCTATCGGGAAAGTGTATTTTTTAGCCTCAACAGCCCAGTCTATCTCGCCTTTTATCAAAGGTGTTGAGCCCGGTATAAATTTACCATTTGCATCTATAACGCCGTTTGCAGTTCCGATAAATTCACCGTTTTTATCTATCCTGCCTATATCGCCTCTATTTATGCCGCCTATTACCGCACCTTTGCAAGTTGGATTGCCACCGTTTGCGTAATGATAACTTAGTCCAAATCCACCACCCTCTAGTCCGATCTGTCCTATCATAGAAGCAAGAGTTACTAGCATCCAGTGGGCTTGTTCACCGTGATCTGCTCTTTGTATAGCCCAACCGCTCATTATCATAGATCTATTATCAATCAAGACATCAGCTAGTTCTTTCATGACGTCTTCTTTTATACCGCAAATTTTACTAGCCCATTCAAGAGTTTTTGGTGTGCCATCTGTTTTACCTAGTAGATACGGTAAAAATTTATCAAAACCAACTGTATATGTGTCTATAAAATCTTTATTAAATTTACCGCTCGTATATAGATAATGCGCCATGCCAAGCATCATCGCAACATCGGTATTTGGGCGTGGAGCTATCCATTTTGATTTATCAAAATACTGAGCCGTTTCGCTTTTTATAGGGTCTATCACGATGACTTTTATATCAGCTCTTTTTTTAAGATCTTCAAGGTATTTAAAGCCTTGCTCGTCAGAGCTACTAAAGCCTACGCTTAGAGTAGTTATCGGATTTGCCCCCCAAAATACCACAACTTTTGAGTTATCCAAAACTACCGGCCAGCTTGTTTGTTGTTCATAAACTTCTATACTACCCATCACGTGCGGCATTATAACCTGGCTTGCTCCGGTAGAATAGTCTCCCGTATAACCTACATAACCGCCACTTAAGTTCATAAATCTATGCAGCAAAGTTCTACTGTTGTGGATATTTCCACTGCTCTTCCAGCCATAGCTTCCCGCAAATACGCTTTGAATTCCCTTAGCTTTTCTTGTCTTTTTTAGCTCCCTAGCTACAAGCTTTATCGCGTCTTCATATCTTACTCGTATCCATTCGTCCTTGCCTCTAAGCTCTGGTTTTGGCGAGTCCGGATTTTCTAGGTAGCTTTTACGCACCATTGGGTATTTAATACGAGAGTTATAGATAAGGTCATGCGTGAAAGTTTGAAGATGGTTTTTTACATCGCTTGTCTTTTGATATGGTGTTGATCCAACTGCCTTGCCGTCTTTTACGCCTACTTTTAACATGCCCCATTTTGCAGCGGTAAAGATCTCGCCGTTTTTAACAAGCTCTTTTCCCATATCGTCAGCCATTAAGTTTATAGCGGTAACATTTGAAAGTAACGGCGTCATAGCTCCTAGTTTTAAAAAATTTCGTCTTTGCATGGTGTTTTCTCCTAACACATTTATTAAATTTTAAGACAACGTATCGTGCATGAAAATTTGTATTTTAAACATACAAAACATGCATGAAACAACTACTACTTAATCTTAACATCCGATGAATGTTTTTGCAGATACTGCACTATAAGCCACTCATCATCTTTTTCAACTGTCGTTCTACTAAGCATTGATTTAAATAAATTCGGCCATTGATTTGCCTTATAATGCGTGGTCTCATGTAGTCCATGACAAATTCCGCATGAGTCTGCATAAGTCTGCTTGGCACGGGCAAACATCGTATCAACTTCATTATAAAAATCACCATCAATAGTATAAGCTTCTACTTCCACTTTATCCCATTTGCCATTTTGTCCTTTTTTGACAAGCTTTGAGTCAAATTTTGCCGTTTTGGCAAACGCTATAGCGATAACTCGCTCAGAATCGCTAAAATAAACGACATTTGGTGCGACAGGATTTATGTAACCTTGCATTTTTATCTTCACGCGACCGTTTTGTTTTGATAAAATTTCAACACCGTTAGTCGGAAGTAACCTTCCTACGGAAGCGTTAGAGGTCGCATCCGTAAAGACAGGCTTAACCTTGTCGCTATACATCTCGTTTGCGCCAAAGAGCAAACAGGAAAACATAGATAATAAAAATAACTTTTTCATCCATCTCCTTTCAAAGAATTTGATATATTGTATAAAAATAATTATTAAAAATTGTTTTTTATGAAAATTTTATTTTACATTTACTATTTTAATTGAAGTTATAAATTTAAGTGGAGATAAGCCTTGCAAATACACTGGCATGAAATTTGCAAAGCTTAAATAAAATTTGAAAGAATCTTAGAAGTCCATTGCACTAATGAATTTAGCTATACGTTCATCAGTGCTATTAAAAAACTCATCAGCCACACCATCAAATGCTACCAATCCATGATCTAAAAAAAGTATCCTATCGGCTATCTTGCGAGCAAAATTCATGTTATGAGTTACTATTATCAAAGAACGCCCCTCTTTTGAAAGCTCTCCGATAGTTTTTAAAACCTGTGCCTCAAGCTCTGGATCAAGCGCCGATGTAGGCTCATCAAGCAATAAAAATGCAGGTTGCATAGCAAGTGCTCTAGCTATAGCTACGCGCTGAGATTGCCCTCCGGAAAGTCTGTTAGGATAAGCCTCTGTCTTATCTTTTAGTCCAACCTTATCCAGTAGCTCGTATGCGGTTTTAACCGCTTTGTCGCGTGGAATTTTTAATACCTGCGTAGGACCTTCGATAACATTTTCAAGCACGGTTAAATGCGGAAAAAGGTTAAAACTTTGAAAGACCATTCCTGTATGTGAGCGGAAAGGTTGGTATTGGCTTGGTTTATGCGGTGCACTAAAATTTATACTAAAATCACCAAGGCAAAGCTCGCCCGAATTTGGGATCTCTAGCAAATTTATACAGCGAAGTAAGGTTGATTTACCGCTACCTGAGCTTCCTAATATTACCGTTGTTTGATTGTCGTAAATTTCAAGATTTATGCCTTTTAATACAACATTTTCGCCAAATTTTTTGATTAGATTTGTAAATTTTATCATACCATACTACTTAAATATATTTTGAAAATTTACACTCAAGCTTGGCTTGAAAAAATGTTAAAAACGTGCAAACCATAAGATAAAAAAGAGCAGCCAAAACATAAAGCGTAAGCGGATCAAACGAGCGTGCTGCGATACGTTGTGCGGTCATAAACATATCAACCATCGTGATAGAAGCCACCAAAGATGTATCTTTTAGCGTTGATATAAAGATATTTGAAAGTGGCGGTAACGAGATGCGCACGGCTTGCGGAGCGATAATACGACGTAAAATTTGAGTATAGCTCATTCCAAGTGCTGTAGCTGCTTCCCACTGCCCTCTTGGAACAGAGATAATAGAAGCTCTAACCGCCTCAGAAGCATATGCACCGATATTTAAACTAAACGCGATAATAGCCGCACTCCATACATCAAGCGCTATACCTATGATAGGCAAACCAAAATAAACAATAAAAAGCTGGACCAGTAAAGGCGTGCCTCTAAATATCCATATATAAATTTCGCTAATTTGTTTAAAAAATTTAACATTTGCTATGCGGGCAATAGCCGTAAGCACTGCCACAACTAGCCCCAGAGTAAACGAAACTATCGTAAGCGGAATAGTAACCTTAAATAACGCCTCACTCATCGGTACTACCGAGGTTACTACTAGTTCGTATACTCTATTAAACTCTTCGCCCATTTTCCACCTTAATGCTACTCGCTAACATCTTCACCAAAATACCTAATAGAAATTTCTTTCAAAACTCCTTTTTTGCGTAGTGATTTTAATGCCTCATCCATCTGATTTAAAAGCTCTGTGTTGTCTTTTTTGACAATAGCTGCCGTATATATCGGTTCAGAACTATTTGCTATGATTTTAAGTGGGGCTTTTGGACGTTGCTTCATGTAATCAAAATATGTAACATTATCATTTATGGTAGCGTCCGCACGCTTAGTAATTACAAGCTCTACACCTTTGCTAAAACCATCTACCGTAACGATCTGAGCGCCATATCTGCTAGCCATTTTCGCCCAGTTACTTGTAGCTGAGTGAGCAGACTTTTTACCTTTTAGATCATCAAAGCCTTTGATCTCTTCATTATCAGCACGCACTACAAGAGCGGCATAAGCTACCGTATAAGGCTCGGTATAGTCGTATTTTCTCTTACGCTCATCCGTTATACTCACCTGGTTTAACACCGTATCGGCCTTACCTGCATCAAATGCCGCAAGTATGGCATCCCATGGTGCAGTTACAAAATTTATCTTAAGTCCGAGTTCATCCGCTATAGCGCGAGCTATATCAACATCATACCCGACTAGTTTATGTTTTTCATTATAATAAGAAAATGGCGAGTAAGTCCCCTCTGTCGCAACAGTCAAAGTGCCATCTTTTAAGGTCTTAGCATTTGCAAATACACATAAAAGCATACTTGTAACTAAAATTTTAAATACAATTTTCATTAATTCTCCGATTATTTTACTATATCTCTTTATAACCCGTGATATCAAGCCCAAAACCGCTTATACCAACAAAATCTTTTTTATTATAGCTTAAGACTTCTATCTTTTTTACACCAAAATGTTTTAAAATTTGAGCGCCTATGCCAAAGTCCTTTGAGTTTGAATCATTCGTCTTACTTGATAAGAACATCAAAAGACCGCCATTTGCTTTTAAAAATTCTATCGCACTTATAAGCTCATCAAATTTAGCAGAGCTAATAAAGTCAAAGTCGGCGATTGATTTTACAAATTTTACATTTGTATTTTGAGCTATTTCACCAAAGGCATAAACGGCATGCTTTTCGTTTTCATGATCGATTATGTCATATCTAACAACATTTTTTTGAGCGATTTGACACTGGATAGGCTCGCTCACTTTTATAAGACTTTCGCTGTGTAAGCGATACTGAACAAGGTCGGAAACCGATAGCATATTTATCTTAAATTTCTCACAAAATTCTTCCAGATCATCTCTTCTTGCCATCATGCCGTCTTCTTTTACTATCTCACATATCGCAGCCATCGGTGAAAGTCCTGCAAGACGACAAAGGTCAACTGAGCCCTCGGTATGTCCTGTGCGCACTAATACACCGCCATTTTTTGCTATCAATGGAAATATATGTCCCGGACGAACAAAATCATCAGGCTTTGAATCAGCATCAGCAGCCAGTCTTATGCTCATGTCGCGTTCATACGCACTAACGCCCGTTGTCGCATCTTTGGCATCTATAGTGATGGTAAATGCCGTTTCATGGCTTGAGGTATTTTTAGCAACCATCAAAGGCAGATCAAGACGCTTAGCGTTTGCCTCATCCATGGCAAGACAAAGCACGCCTTTTGCATGGGTGATGGCAAAATTTACCTTTTGCATATCGCTCTTATCAGCAGCGAAGATAAGATCGCCTTCGTTTTCACGATCCTCATCATCAACCATGACGATCATTTTACCGTTTTTAAGGTCTTCGATAGCTTGTTTTACTTTATCAAAACTCATTTTTATCCTTTAAAATTTTTTAGCGTTAATTGTAACGCAAAATCACAAAAACAAAGTTTAATTATCCCGAATTTTAGTAGCTATATAGCTTATCTAGCAAGAGTGTAAAACACAAACCAACGTGGACTATGCTTTAAAATTTATAAATTTAATTTTACTAAAATGATAAATTTTAAAAATAGCTATTCTGCAAAAATTGAATTAAATAGAAGATAAAAATAGTGCAAATTATT
>NZ_LIWF01000019.1:0-24648 GCF_012978615.1 Campylobacter sp. RM9328
CTTGCTTGATGAACTAGCACCCACAAAAACGCATATCGAATTTGGCGAAAGCTCGTTTATAAATTTCTCAAATTCCGCTCTATCATACTTGCCCACAACCTTATAAATCACCGCAGGAACGCTTGTCCTCATCCAGTCGCGATAATAAATTTCAGGCACGATCGGCTCGATAAGCCCGAAAACTCGATCACTTTCGTTCCTATCGCTCTCGTCTTGTATGTCATAAAGCACAACACCGTCACAACCGATACTTTGCACTCGTTCGCGATGAAGCGTTCCTAGACGCTCCTTCTCGCTTAACTCTACGTTATCACGCGGTGGAGTCATGCCATAAAGCATGATCCCTTGCTTGTTTTGTAAAATTTTATCAACCAGCATAAAATCTCCGCATGAAATTTATAACGCTCTTGCGATTTTTACCGCTTCAACCATATTTTTTAGGCTTGGCTCGACCTCTTCCCATTTACGAGTTTTTAGTCCGCAGTCTGGGTTTATCCAAAGTTGCTCTTTTGGAAGCACTTCTAGTAGCGCTTTTATCTGCTCTACTTGCTCCTCGACGCTTGGGATTCTTGGGCTGTGTATGTCGTAGATGCCAGGCCCTACCTCTTGTTTGTAGCCAACAGCTTTGAAAATTTTAAGTAGTTCATTGCCTGAACGAGCTGTTTCAATTGAGATAACGTCCGCATCCATCGCTTCGATAGTTTTTATGATGTCGTTAAACTCAGAGTAGCACATATGCGTATGGATCTGCGTTTCAGGGCGTGCTGAGCTAACTGAAAGCTTAAAGCAGTCCACTGAGAATTTCTCGTAAGCACCGATATTTTCAGCTCTTAGCGGATAGCCCTCTTTAAACGCCGCCTCATCAACTTGTATGATTTTTATACCCGCATCTTGAAGGTCAGCTATCTCATCATTTATACAAAGTGCAAGCTGTTTTGCGATTTGGGCTCTTGGTTTATCATCACGCACAAAAGACCAGTTTAGGATAGTAACAGGGCCAGTTAGCATACCTTTCATTATCTTGCTTGTCTTGCTTTGCGCGTAGCTTATCCACTCCACAGTCATCGGATTTGGACGGCTCACGTCACCAAATAGAAGTGGTGGCTTAACACAACGGCTACCATAGCTTTGTACCCAGCCATTTTGGCTAAACGCATAGCCCTTTATCTGCTCGCCAAAGTACTCGACCATATCGTTTCTCTCAGGCTCACCGTGAACTAGCACGTCAAGACCGCAATCCTCTTGGAATTTCACGCACTCATCTATATATTTTTTGATACCGTCGTTGTAAGTTGCCTCATTTATCTCGCCCTTTTTGAAATTTTGGCGAAGCACACGAAGCTCAACAGTTTGTGGGAAAGAGCCTATCGTAGTGGTTGGCAGGATACCGTAGTTTAAGGCTTTATGCTGCACTTTTATACGCTCTTCAAAGCTCATCTCACGCTCAAATTTTGTTAGTTTTGACACGCGCTCTTGCACCGCTTTATCGTGGATTAGGCTTGAGTTTGCACGTGAGTTTGCACTAGCTTTGTTCTCAGCATAAATTTTCGCGCCCACTTCGCATAGCTCTTTGCCGTTTGCAAGTGCTGTGATGATTGAGATTTCGCTTAGTTTTTCAACCGCGAAGCTTAGCCAGCTCTTTATCTCTGGGTTTAGTTTTTCCTCATATTTTAGAGTAAATGGCACGTGTAGAAGCGAGCAAGATGAGCCTACGTAGAAGTCCTTGCCACCTAGTTTTGCCTCGATCTCTTTTACAAATTTTACTCTCTCATCGATGTTGGTTTTCCATATGTTTCTACCATTTACCACACCGGCAAATAGCTTAACGTTGCTATTTTTGATGATTTCAAGAGCTTCAATATTTCTTTCGCCATAAACAAAGTCAAGACCAAGACCGTAAATTTTAGTTTTTACTACTTCATTTACCGCTTTTAGCGCGTGCTCAAAATATGTCATAAATACGATTTTAACGTTATTTGCCACACTTGTTAGCTTCTCATACACAGGCACGATTTTAGGAGCTAATTTTTCATCTTTATCGGTTACAAATATCGGCTCATCAAACTGAACGATAACCTCATCATCAAGCTTTGAAATTTGCTCTAGAAGCTCGCTGTACTTTGCTACCACAGTGTCTAGGTGGCAAAACGCGCAACTATCATCAGTCGTCTTTGAAAGCGCTAGAAAGGTGATAGGCCCGATTAGGTTTATCTTAGTTTTTACGCCGTTTTCTTTAGCCTCTTTATATTCAGCAATGATTTTGTCAGCATTTAGTGCGAATTTGCTATCTTTGTTTAGCTCAGGCACGATGTAGTGGTAGTTTGTGTTAAACCACTTTGTCATCTCCATAGCCACAGCAGTGTCAGCACCTCTAGCCATCGCAAAGTATAGCTCCTGACCGCTAAATTTCGCAAAACGAGTTGGAATAACACCAAGTGCGAAAATCGTATCAAGCATAAGATCATAAAATGAGAAGTCGTTGCTAGAGATTAGCTCTATGCCAGCATCTTTTTGATACGCCCAGTGTCTAGCGCGAAGCGTCTTTGCTGTGGTTTGAAGGCGATCGTTATCAAAGCCCTCTTTTTTACTCCAAAAGCCCTCTAATGCACGCTTTAACTCTCTTTGTTCACCGATTCTTGGAAACCCTGTTACATAACTTTTTATCATAATAATTCCTTTAAAATTTATATTTTTATTATTTTATTTAAAATTTTATAATCGTGTTATCTTGAGATGAGTTTAAATGTTTTTGCAGTTTTCAAGGCTGCAGATAAGGCATGTAGCCTATCAAGGAAGAAAAAACAAAAATCATTTAAAATCGCTCAAGAGAATATGATTAGAAAGGTGGGTGACAACCGGATTTTCGTAAACTAAAATGAAATTTATAATACTCCTGCCCGATAAGATAGGCAACGAGTTTGATGAGATTTGCAACCATGCAAAATACAAACATTAATATCAAGTTTTTAACGTTTTTTATAAAGCCTTTTTTGCATGGGATATCTCATTATAATCCTTGTATAATGTAAATTTTGCGTTGATTATAAAATTTTTTGATAAATTTGTAAAGATTTTGTAGCACTAAGCAGTTATTTTGTGCTCATGTGAGTAAATTTAAAACACATTGGCGCAAAACCTTATCAAAAACGTATTATTTTTTAAAGATAAAATAAACAGCTAAAATAAGAAAAATAAAACCTATAATGTGGTTTAGTCGCAAAGTTTCGCCCTTAAAAACTAGCAATGTAAATACGCAAAAGACGCTTAATGAGATCACCTCTTGAATGACCTTTAACTGCCATAAATTAAAAGCACCTCCGTTGCCGCTAAAGCCTATGCGATTTGCCGGAACTTGCAAGCAATACTCAAAAAAAGCTATCCCCCAGCTAATGATAATGATCCAAAACAAAGCCAAATTTTGCGTGCCAAATTTAAGATGGCCATACCAAGCAAGCGTCATAAATACATTTGAACCGATCAATAAAGTGATAGTATAAGTTGCATTTAGCATCAAAGTCCTTGTGTCAGGAGATATAAGAATTTAAAAATTTAAAACACACACACGATAAATTTCGGCGTGTAAGTTTTCCTAAATTTATCGTGTCTTTTATTTGCTAAGAGTTTAGACTACTCTGCAAAAACCCTTTTAAAAATTCTATCGACATTTTTTGTGTAGTAATTGTAATCAAAGCAGTCCTTGATCTCGGCTTCGCTTAAATTTGCTCTTAGTTCTGCGTCGGCTAGTAAATTTTGCAGATATAAGCTCTCGCCGTTTTCGTTTATCGCCTTTTTTCCTTCTTGCAAGTCGGCCCAGACCTTCATAGCGTTTCTTTGAACTATCTTATATGCGTCCTCACGCGAAATTCCGCGTTTTGGAAGCTCCAAAAGCACACGCTGAGAGAAAACAAGACCTCCTGTTAGGTTTAAATTTTTCATCATATTTTCAGGATAAACAACTAAATTTTGGATAAGTCCCGTTAAGCGTGACAGCATAAAGTCTGCCGTTATAAACGCGTCAGGCAAAACAAATCTCTCAACCGAACTATGGCTGATATCGCGCTCATGCCAAAGTGCGACATTTTCCATTGCAGGTAGGGCATATGCACGTAACATCCTGCAAAGTCCTGTGACATTTTCGCTTAGCACAGGGTTTCTCTTGTGCGGCATTGCACTTGATCCTTTTTGTCCAGGGCTAAAATACTCCTCGCACTCATAAACTTCGGTGCGTTGATAGTGGCGAACGGCAACAGCGATCTTCTCACAGCTTGAAGCAAGTATGGCGATCGCATTTAAAACTTGTGCATATCTGTCACGCTGGATGACTTGGTTGGAAGCAGGCGCTACACCAAGACCAAGCTGAGCACAAGTAAACTCTTCTAGTTCAAGTGGCGCATGAGCAAAATTTCCCATAGCTCCACTTATCATGCCGACACTTATGACTTTTTTAGCGTGCTGCAAAAGCTCTAATGCACGTTTTATCTCATCATGCCAGATAGCTACGACTAAGCCAAAAGTTATAGGCTCACCATGGATACCGTGACTTCTGCCGACCATTAATGTGTTTTTGTGTTCTAAAGCGCGAGTTTTTAAAGCGCCTAAAAGCTCATTAACATCAGCCTCTATAAGCTCTAAACTATCGCGTATCTGCAACGCAACAGCCGTATCTATACAGTCAGAGCTGGTCATACCAAAATGCACAAAACGGCTCTCTTCTCCAAGGCTCTCACTTACACTCGTAAGAAATGCTATAACATCGTGCTTTGTCGTGCGCTCGATCTCATCTATCCTAGCGACATCAAATTTAGCATTTTTGCAGATCTTTTCGCAGTCTGTATCGCTTATAAAGCCTAGTTTGTTCCACGCTTTAACAGCAGCTAGCTCAACCTTTAGCCAAGCGTCGTATTTTGCTTGTATACTCCACTTATCGCTCATGACTTTTCTTGAATATCGCTCTACCATTTTGTCCTCTTTTTGTGTATAATTTTTGGAGAAATATTATATAAAATTTGGGCTAAAATAGCGGTTAAATAATTTTAGCTAGATGATATGGGATAAATTTTGGCTTACATAAACAAATTTATAAAAAATGTAAACGGCGAAAAAGCATATGAAATTTTACTCTCGTTGGGATACAAAATGGGAGAGGCTCAACGCCTGATAGATAGGGCAAGGTTGGCTTGTGACGGGGAAGTTGTGCGAGAGAAAAATGCCGTTTTATTTGGCAATGTAAGTTTGATAGAGTATGAGTGCAACCCACGCGGGCTCATGCCGATATTTGAAACGCAAGAATTTGCGGTATTTGACAAACCAAGTGGTGTGCTTAGTCATCCAAACGGCAGACACTGCGAATACTCACTAAATGATGAAATTTGGCATCTTTTTGGCAAAAAAGCCGCGGTTGCACATAGGCTTGACCGCGAAACGAGCGGGCTTATAGTTGTCGCTAAAAATCCAAAAACACAGGTAGAACTTAAAAGGCTATTTGAAGAAAGAGCAGTAAAAAAGTCCTATCTTGCAATGGTTGTGGGGCAAACAGCTAAAAATTTTACGGTCGATAAAGCTATGGATCTAGCTGATAACTACGATGATGTCAAGACTCGCATGAAAATTTGCGATGACGGCAAAAGTGCGATAACTAAATTTGAGTTAGTAAAATACTTTAAAGATATTGGTGCAAGCTTACTTAGATGTTATCCTTTAACAGGTCGCCAGCACCAGATAAGATTGCATTTGTTTCACGAGAAACATAAAATTTTAGGTGAGCCTCTTTATGGGCTAAGTCGCGATGAAGTGATAAAGATACTGGATAACGAGATGAGTGAGGCGGAGCGTTTTGCCTTAACTGGAGCTAATCGACTTTTACTTCATGCTGATGAAATTTCATTTGAATTTAACAGCAAAATTTATAATTTGAAGAGCACATTTAACACGTATGAAGAGTTTTATAGATTAGCTAAAATTTAAATCACACACAAAATTCTTTACTGTGCTTGACGAGTTATTTTTAGATTGTTTTGTCAACTTTTTGCTCGGCTTTTTCCATTAGTTTTATAACTCTTATGCTATTTTCCCTATCGGCCTTTAAAAGCTCTTTGAAAAAATGCTCTTTAAATTTATCTTCATATGTGTAAGTTTGTGTATTTTTACTTTCGCCTTTTATGGGCTTAAATTTTTTATCGTCTTCTTTTTGCTCTCCCACTTGATCGCTTATAAAAGCAAAGGTATCTCTGCCTCCAAAACCCTCTAATGTATCACCTAGTCCATTTAAAGCACCTAGTTCAAGTAAATCATTTTCATCTCGCTTAGCAAAATCTATTTGTGCGATAGCTCCTGCGCGACCATTTTCAAAAAGGAATAAACCCGTGCTCCTTAGTTTTGCCATTTCAGTATTTATATCATTTTTAAAGCTGAAATTTCCTTGCGCGCTTCCTAAGAATATCGCACCCACACCAACCTCTCCAAGAGCCAACAACCTTTTACCGTCATCATTGTTTTGCCAAATTCGAAGCTTGTTAAAAATTTCATCATTTTCATCTATCCAGCCATTGCCGTCATCATCAAATTTAGCCAGATCGACAAAACCATCTCCGCTTCGTGTGCCAAAAAGCTCCGATCCGTCATCGATAGCACCGTTTTCGTTTAGGTCAAGAGCTAAAAAACCGGAATTTGCTCCAAGACGCGATATCTGATCTACCTCTCCATCTGCATCTATATCAAAAGCTATCCTATCGTTTTTTATACTCGGCATACCTCCATCAAGAGCGATGACAAGCGGATCGTAAAATTTTGATACAACATCAAAAAGAGTTATGCTTCGCAAAAAGCTTCTTTGTAACATTAGATCAAGATCGACTTCCAACTGTTTGCCGTCAGCCATTACAACAGCTTTTGTTTTTATCTTTAGCTCTTCTGTTTCGCTACTTTCATAAATGGTCGTATCTAGCATATTTGTTGTGGAAAGCTCTTTCGTTTCATCCCTTGCGTCCCGCAACACCTTTATTATATTTGAGCTTATTTTAGCTAACATATACTCTTGGTTAGCATTTGTGTTAGTAGAAATTTTATTTGATATTTCTGGTTTTTTGGTATTAATGTCAGTTTCATTTGTGAAATTATCTTGTGTTGTGTTAGTAGTTTTTAAAGAGACGCCCAGCTCGTTTTTTGAGCTGAGATAGTTAGAATACATATCCACAATATAGCTATCTATTCTCATTTTACACCTCAATCAAATTTATAATAATATCGGCAAAAATGATATAAATTTTAGCGCTCTTCCTTGATAACTTTTAGCATAAAAACAAGCCCCACTAGCACCACTGCTACTATAAATACTAGCTGAGCTATATCAAGCAAGCTCATTTTTACCTCTTGGGTTGTTAGTGCTAGTTGATTTGCTGGTAGTAGTTTGGGCTTTAAATTTAGCAGAGTTATCACTAGCGTTAGTTGATTTTTCGTTAGCTTTTACATCTTCTTTGCTTCTCTCTTTTAGTTGACCGCAAGCAGCAGAGATGTCAAGCCCTTTGCTTTGTCTTATAGTGCAAGTTACACCGTGTGCTGCCATGTAGTCTTGAAATTTGATCATAGTTTCGCGCTCAGGACGTCCATACTGACTTCCCTCGTGAGGGTTAAAATATATGAGGTTTACTTTAGCTTTTATACCGTGAAGCAGTTTTACAAGGGTTTTAGCATCATTTATACTATCGTTTAGATCTTTTATGACAAGATACTCAAAAAGCACCCGCTTTCTCATATCTATAGGAAATTCTCTTACCGCCTGCATAACAGCTTCTATGTTATATGCTTTGTTTATCGGCATGAGCTTCGTGCGCAGCTCGTCTGTAGTCGCGTGAAGCGAGATGGCCAGAAGCACGCCTAAATTTAAATCACCCAGCTTTTTTATCTGGCTTGCAAGACCGCTAGTTGATATCGTTTGGCGACGTGGAGCGATAGCTAAACCGTCGTTTTCTTTTAGGATATGCACGGCTTTTGCAACGTTAGTTAGATTATCTAGCGGCTCACCCATACCCATGTAAACTACGTTTATACGACGCTCGTAAGGTATGTTATTTGCCTTTTTTATCCATAAAATTTGACCTACTATCTCACCAGCGCTTAGGTTTCTTGTCAGTCCACTCTTTGCCGTAAGACAGAAGCTACAGCCCATGCGACAACCAACTTGAGAACTAACACAGATCGTATATCTAGCATGACGCTTTATGCCGCCGTCTTCGTGCGTTAGCTCCTCTTTCATAGGAAGCAAGACACTCTCTATGCGCGACCCGTCAGCTGCTTCAAAGAGATATTTAACGCTTTTGTCCGAGCTTGTTTCAGATCTTACACACTTCAGTGGCTCAACAACAAATTCGCTTTTTAGCTTTTCTCTCATTTCTTGTGGCAAATTTGTCATTTCATCAAACGAATTTGCACCCTTTTTATATATCCATTCATAAATTTGCTTAGCTCGAAATTTGGGAGAGACAACTTCTTCTAGCTCTTTTAGCGTATAGTCAAGTATATTTTTCAAATCAAACCTTTGTGTTCTAAATATTCGCAAAGCATATCTTTGGCAAGCGAGTGGTTATGCATAAAGTCCTTATGCGCATTTGCGTTACAAAAATTTGTCGCGATAAAAATGCCTTTTGCTGGGATGTTAAATTTCTTTGCGACTGCCATAATAGAGTAAAATTCCATATTTTCAGCATATGCGCCAAGCTTAAAAAGCTTTTTGGCACTTAAAGTATCTTTGGTGATAAAATTTGAAGAATTTATAAATGTTTCGCGTGAAACATCATTAAAAACCTCTTGTGGAACAGGCACATAAGACTTATCGTCAAGTAGTGAAATTTCAATATTTGCAGCATTTTGACTTTCGAAAATTTCAAACAGTTCACCATTTTTATAAAGTCCTGCCGAGCCTATGAAGATGATCTCGTTTGGCAAGAAATTCTTTTGCTTCTTTACATTTGGCTCTAAAAATTTGGCTAAAATTTCACACTTGCTATACTCCACAGCAAGCAAATCATGAAGAATTTCATCTGAAACCTTTAAACTTTTTAATTCGTCAAATAGCGTAAGTTGAGCCAAAATTTCACTTAGTCTTACTGCGCTATCTACAAGCCCTATCCCAACAGGGACGGCAAAGTCAAAGCTCTCGCTTTCTCCAGCACAGACAAACAAGCACCCCTCTTTCAAAGTCTAACCTCTACTCCATTTTGCGACAAATAACGCTTTAGCTCTAAAATTTCTATCTGTCTAAAGTGAAATATCGAGGCAGCCAATGCGGCATCAGCGCCGTTTAAAAATGCCTCTTTTATATGCTCCATTGTTCCTGCTCCGCCACTTGCGATGATAGGGATTTGTAGCTCGCTACTCATCTTGCTGGTAGGATATATGTCATAACCATCTTTTGTGCCATCTTTGTCCATCGACGTTAGCAGTATCTCCCCTGCTCCACGCCTTTCTACTTCTCTAGCCCACTCAAACGCATCTTTACACGTGTCTATACGACCGCCGTTTATAAAGACGTTGTAAGAGTTTCCGACATTTTTGATATCAATAGCAACAACAACACATTGCGAGCCAAATTTCTTAGCAGCTTCGTTGATCAAATTTGGCTCATGCACTGCAGCCGAATTCAAGCTAACCTTATCGCATCCGACATTTAAAAGACGTGATATGTCATCAACCGTGCGTATCCCGCCCCCTACGGTAAGTGGTATAAAAAGCTCTTTAGCGATCTTTGCCACCACATCAACCATGGTGTTTCGTCCTTGATGTGTGGCAGATATATCCAAAAAACAAAGCTCGTCGGCACCCTCGTCATTATAACGTTTAGCAACCTCAAGAGGATCGCCTGCGTCAACAAGTCCTACGAAATTTACACCCTTTACCACGCGCCCGTCTTTAACGTCAAGACAAGGAATAATACGTTTTGCGAAATGTTGCATGAAACACCTTATTTAAATTTTAGTGATTTTATCCAAATTTCGCTTAATAAGCTTTTACCGTTTTAACTGCGCTTCTCCCAGCTTTTCAAGGTTAAATTTATCAAAAACAAAAGCCTTATAACTATCGCCGTCATCAAGCCTTATCTGTATAAATTTAGGATCAAAGCCGACTCTAAGCCTCATTTTGCCAAGCTCAAAACCATCAACACTTGTGTCTAAAGTAACATAATTTTTATCAAAAAAGTATATCTTGCCATCTTTAAAAGCAAGACCTAAAAAGTCGGTATTATCATTTTCTACGATGTGTAAATACTCGTAGTTTTTTAAGCTAGAAACAGCTTTAAAACTTAGCTTATTATTATACATTTTGATATTATAAAAATCACCTTTCGCATCTTTAAAGAATAAACCCTCGTCAAATATCTTTAAATTTGTAAAACGCCCAAAAACACCTTGAACGGGAAATTTCACATCAAGTTCTTTTGCTTTTTGATTAAAAACATGCGTAAGCTCTTCATCTTTTTCGCCGTCGTGATGATAAAGCGTTAAAGCATTTTTACCAAAGTAAAGCATATCTTCAGCTGAGGGTATGTTTGAAATTTTAGGATTTGGGTTAAAGAGTGGATACAGAGGGATCTTTGGCGGATTTGCCTCATTTTGACTTAATGTCATAGACATCCTGGAGGCTCTTATTTCATTTTCGCTATATGTTTTTCCATCTATAGTTACAGGTAGTTTTCCCTGCTGTTTTAAGTCCATAAAGTAGTTAAATGCTAGCTCATTTTTATAATCTAGTTCGTTTTGAAACACCTTACCGCTAACGCTTTTATAGGCAAAATAATGACCACCTAAATTTTCTTGATAGATAAATTCTTTTAAACTCGGCGAGTAAAATATATAATACCTTTCACTTTTATCGGCAAATTTATCTTTAAAAATTTCATATCCCCCTATCGATAAAACCAATGAAACTGTGGCGCAGGCAAGAAAAAAAGGAACTAGCTTTAATGATATTTGTTTATGTGATAAAAGTGCATTAAAACCAAAAATAATGCCTGAAAATGCCAGGGCGACAAGCAAGAAAAAGCTATTTATATAAAATATCAAAATCACACAAACCAAAGCAGCAACAACTCCAAATATCGCTGCTCGTCTAACAAACATATCAAGTAAGATCGCACTTGCAAAAAGATAAATTATAACACCGCAAAAACAGTAATAGCTCCAGTTTATAAGCACATAAATACTAATAACATCAGGATAAAATTTAACCGACAAAACAAGCAGCCAAAGCCCAAAAACCAACCAAACTAACACAAAGTATAACAATGCAAAAAGATAGTGCCAAAGTAAAATTTTAAAACTAGAAATCGGCAAATAAAGTAGGCATTTTATGCGATTTCTTTGAGGTAAAAACTGCGCTAACGCAACGCTAACAAAGGTACTAACGACAACAAAAAGCGTTAGTCGCTCGGGTTCATTTTCAAAAAATACATATTGATACCAGATAACGGCTTCTGGGTGGATAGCGTTAAATTTAAAGAAAAAATCAAAACTAAACCAACTAAAAAATAGTACCAAAACAGCAAACAATGCCGACAAAAACAGCCATAAACGGCTAAATTCTTTTAAAAATATCGCTCTCATTCATAAAGTCCTACATAACCTAAAAATTTATCTTCAAAACTTGCATTCATCGGTTCAAAACCATCTAAATTTACAAAACCGTATGCCATTTTATGATGTTTAAATTCATCTATATTTTTAAAGTCAAATTCATTTAAATTTAACTCTTTTGGTAACTTATAGACATGAAAATTTGACATAAAATCACCCATGTTACTCTGATAAATCTCTCCACCACGCTTTATGATCAAAAACTCATCTATCAAATTTTCAAGATCGCTCATAACATGGCTTGTTATAACGACGGTTTTGTCCTTGCCGTCTAAATAATCCTTTAAAAAGTCGCCAAAAAGTCGTCTATAACCTGCATCAAGCCCCATAGAATAATCGTCAAAAATAAGCACTTTTGCATCTTGCGCAAAAAGCGAAGCAAGAACGACTTGCGACTTTTGACCAAATGACATCGAGCTTAATTTTTGATCCTTGTTTAACTTTAGAAGCCTTACCAGATCGTTATAAACCACACTATCCCAATTTGGATAAAATGAGCTCAAAAATTCCTCGTATCTTGCGATACTTAAATGATCATAACTAACAAATCCCTCAAAAAGCAAAGCTATATCTTGCTTTGTTTTAGCGCTTAACTCAAAGCTATTTTCTCCAAGCACCCTGCACTCGCCGCTCTTTGGCTTGATATAGCCCATAAGTATATTTATAAGTGTGCTTTTGCCAACGCCGTTCCTACCTAAAATACCAAATACATTACCTGTTTTTACGCTAAAATTTAAATTTTGATAGATTAATTTCTCGCCGTAAAAATGGGTTAAATTTTTAACTTCTATCGCATACATTTTGAAATCCTTTATTAAAATTATACTACCTAAATATTAAAACTAAGCCATTAAATACAACAAGTAATGTTGCTATAAGTATTTTTTGGTTATAATCGCCCGTTATTTAGGAAAAGTGATGATAAAAGCAAAAAAGAAATTTGGACAGAACTTTTTACAAGATCAAGGCGTTTTAAGCAAGATCATCAAAGCGATTCCCAACGAAACTACACCTAATTTTAATAAAAACGTAGTTGAGATTGGGCCTGGCTTGGGTGATTTGACCTTTTGGCTTTTAAATAGCGGCTTTTTGCTCACAAGCTATGAGATAGATGATGAGCTAGTGCCGATCTTGAATGAAAAATTTCAAAAAGAAGTCAAAGAGGGACGATTTAGACTGATAAACAAAGATGCGAATGAGGCGTGGCGAGAGCAACAAAGCCTAAGCGATAAACCATATATTTTAGTGGCAAATCTTCCATATTATGTTGCCACAAAGATGATATTGTCCGCCTTACAAGACGAACTTTGCGTAGGCGTAATAGCCATGACACAAAAAGAAGTCGCACTTAAATTTGCCTGTAAGGGCGAAGATAGCGACTTTAGCGCTCTTGGAGTTTTAGCAAATTTAAACGGCTCTTGTGAGTTGTTGTTTGACGTAGCACCGGAGTGTTTTGAGCCAAAGCCAAAGGTTGTTTCATCAGTTTTGCAAATAACTAAAAGTCATGAACTTTTAGGAGAGTTTGGTTTATTTAAAAATTTAAGCGAGTATAAAAACTTTGGGGAATTTCTAAAGATTTGTTTTAGCGCCCCCAGAAAAACTCTACTTAAAAACCTAAGCTCAAGATTTGATAAAAATTTATTAAATCAACTCTTTTTAGAGATGAATTTAAATACAAATTTACGTCCTCACGAGTCAAATGTCGCCTTGTATTTAGAAATTTACAAACAAATAAAGGCAGATAATGAACGAAAACAACAACGAAGTAACGGGTAGCGGAAAAACAAATAAAAAACGACGCTTCCGTCCAAAAAACAAAAACAAACAAACTAACAGCGAAAGCACAGCATTAGTAGCTACTAACGGCTCACAAACTCAAAGCGTTATAGATAATTTCTTTGCAGCTCCGTTTGGTAACGAAGAGCAACATACCGAAAGTGCGCCATTGGCCAGTAAAAAACCACACAAACACACTAATAAAAAATCTCCAAAAGTTAGTAATGAAGCTAACAAAAATGTAAAAAAAGAGACTAACCAACCAGCCGCTAACACTAACAACGAGGTCGAAAAAACAGGTGAGAAAAAAGCTAGAAAGAAAAAGATCAAACGAAATTTACCTGCAAAACTAAGCGGTAACGAACCCTGGCAGCAAGACATAGCTTCTGCGATGCAAGCAAACGAAGCTGCACATGAATTAATACTTGAACCACTAAAATATCTAAACTCAAGCGACCACAAGATCCGCATAACCCCACTTGGCGGACTTGGCGAGATCGGCGGCAATATGACGATATTTGAAACCGAAACCTCGGCTATCATAGTAGATATCGGCATGAGTTTTCCAAATGAAGGTATGCACGGAGTTGATATCTTGATCCCGGACTTTGACTACGTAAGAAAGATAAAAGACAAGATCGCAGGCATCATCATCACTCACGCGCACGAAGATCATATCGGTGCTGTTCCTTATTTTTTTAAAGAGTTTAAATTTCCTATCTATGCCACTCCGCTTCCGCTTGGTATGATAAACAATAAATTTGAGGAACATGGTCTAAAAAGCGAACGCTCGCTATTTCGCTCTGTTGAAAAGCGAAAACCTTACATGATAGGTGAATTTGAGGTAGAATGGATACATATCACACACTCTATCATTGACGCAAGCGCACTTGCCATAACAACAAAGGCAGGAACAATAATCCACACCGGCGACTTTAAGATAGATCACACTCCGATAGACGGCTATCCTAGCGACCTTGGACGCCTGGCTCACTACGGCGAAAGAGGTGTTTTATGTTTGATGAGCGACAGCACAAATAGCTATAGAGAAGGCTTTACAAAGAGCGAAAGCAGCGTCGGAAAGACATTTGACGCGATATTTGCCAAGTCAAAAGGACGTGTGATAATGAGCACATTTAGCTCTAACATCCACCGTGTTTATCAGGCTATAGAGTGGGGACTAAAATACAACCGTAAAGTTTGTGTCATCGGACGAAGCATGGAGCGAAATTTATTTACGGCGATGGAGCTAGGTTATATCAAACTTGATCGCAAAATTTTTATCGACGCAAACGAAGTCGGTAAATATAAAGACGACGAGGTGCTTATCGTAACCACCGGAAGTCAAGGCGAAACTATGAGCGCACTTTATAGGATGGCGACCGACGAACACAAATACATAAAGATCAAACCGACAGATCAGATAATAATCAGCTCAAAGGCTATACCGGGCAATGAAGGTAGCGTATCGACCGTACTAAATTTCTTAATCAAAAGCGGTGCAAAAGTTGCCTATCAAGACTTTAGTGAAATTCACGTCTCTGGACACGCCGCCCAAGAAGAGCAAAAGCTTATGGTTAGGCTAATAAAGCCTAAATTTTTCCTACCGGTACACGGCGAATACAACCACATAGCAAAGCACAAAGAGACTGCGATAAGCTGTGGGGTCGATGAGAAAAACATCTATCTAATGAGTGACGGCGATCAAATAGAAGTTTGTCAAAAATACATGAAACGTATCAAAACGGTAAAAACCGGCAAGGTATTTATAGACAATCAGATCAATAAACAAATCGCAGACGATGTTGTCATCGACAGACAAAACCTAGCAGAGTCGGGCGTAGTAATGATAATCGCACAAATTTCAAGCCATAACCAAAAGCTAATCGGCAAACCACGCGTTATTAGCTATGGACTTGTCGCAAACAAACAAGACGGAGAGTTTAGTCGCGAGATGCAAGAGGTTTTGGTGCAGTTTTTAACCAACGTAAAAGAAGAACTCTTAAAAGACAACAGAATGCTTGAAGGTCAAATTCGTCAAGTCTTAAGAAAGCACATCTTTAGAAAAGTTAAAAAATATCCAACAATCGTTCCGATAATTTATCTAATGTAAGGCATGAAATATGAACTTAATCGAAGTCGCAAAAGAAGTTTTACGAATAGAAGGCAATGAGCTTTTAAGACAGGCTGATAAGCTAGGTGCGGAGATAGAAAATGCCGTAAATTTGATCCATTCGATCAAGGGCAAGGTTATAATCACGGGTGTTGGCAAAAGCGGTCATATCGGCGCTAAGATCGCTGCGACCCTAGCAAGCACAGGCACGTCAAGCTTCTTTTTACATCCTACGGAGGCTATGCACGGCGATCTTGGCATGATAGGCAAGGATGATTTGGTTCTTGCGATTAGCTTTAGCGGAGAGAGTGACGAGCTAATTAAAATTTTACCCCATGTGAAAAGATTTGGCGTAAAGATCATAGGCATGACTAAAAATTTAGATAGTTCGCTTGGTAAATTTAGCGATGTTGTTTTAGCTCTTGATATCGTTAGCGAGGCATGTCCTTTAAATGCGGCTCCAACAACCTCAACGACGCTAACTCTGGCATTAGGAGACGCTTTAGCCGTTTGCTTAATGCAAAAAAGAAATTTTAAAGCAGAGGATTTTGCAAATTTCCACCCTGGTGGCTCTCTTGGCAAAAGACTTTTTGTTAAAGTTAAAGACGTCATGAAAACACAAAACCTACCTATCGTTAGCGAAGATGTTAGTATTAAAAACGCTATAGATACGATGACACACGGTAAGCTAGGCAACGTCTTGCTAACTAACAAAGACGGAGTGTTAGTTGCCATACTTAGTGATGGTGACCTTAGACGTGCGTTAATGGATGAAAATTTCAATATCAACGAACAAGCTATAAAATACGCCACTAAAAATCCAAAGGTGCTGGATAACGAAAATATCCTGGCTATCGATGCACTTAGCATCATCGAAGAGTATAAAATTCAACTTCTAGTCGTGTTAAACGGCGGCAAGATAGCCGGTGTTTTACATATACACGACCTAACTGGCTTAGGACTAAAATAATGGAAAAAATGCGTATAAACAAATTCATCTCACACAACACAAACTACTCTCGCCGTGAAGCCGATGAGCTTATCAAACAAGGCAAGGTAACGTTAAACAACCGCGTTGTTAGTGATATGAGTGTTAGCGTGGGCGAGGATGATAAGGTCAAAATAAACGGACGTTTTGTAAAACTCAAAAAAGACTTTACAATGATCGTTTACCACAAACAAAAAGGTGAGTTAGTAACTAAAAAAGACGACCGTGGACGAAAAACTATATATGATAATCTACCTCACGGGTTTTCAAAATTTGTTAGTATCGGACGCCTTGACTATGCTAGCGAGGGTTTGCTTTTACTAACAGACGCCCCGGCTATCGCAACTGCTTTGATGAATAGCGACATCGAGCGTGAATACTATCTAAAAGTAAAAGGCGAGATCACAGAAGAGGTTAAAACCGCGATGAGAGAGGGATTTTTCGCGGCTGACGCAAGCAAAGGAGCTCATACAAAAAGCAAGATAATCTCAATGCAATTTGCCCCATTTGTAGCCTTTGATATATTTGGAAGTAGTGGCGGATATACAAAGCTTCGCGTTATGATAAACGAGGGTAAAAACCGAGAGCTTCGACGTTTCTTTGGATATTTTGACCTTGAAGTTATGGACTTAAAACGCGTTAGTTTCGGACGTGTAGAGCTTGGAACTTTAAAAGAAGGTAAGTGGCGTTACTTTGCAAATAACGAATACGAAGACCTACGCGACTTCCTAAAGACAAACAAAATTTACTACTAACAAACGGCTAACATTAAAACCTTATTAGTTTTAATGTTAGCTTCTAAAAGCCTCGTTCAAAGATAAAATTTCATCAAATTTAAGCCCTATTTTAAGCGCATTAAAGCCGTCTTTTATAACATTTAAATCATTCAACATAGGCAAAGTATCAGTCGATCTGCTTGTTAGCCATGAGAGTATTATCATCTCTTTTGTTGTATCTTTTTGTGCGGCATAAAATTTGGCTAAATTTATAAATTTTAAATTCTGCGAGTTTATGAAATTTTGATCTATCTTACATAAAGACGATATCTTAAGCTCTTTAAGGGTATTTGGCTCAAGCAAAGCTTTTATCGCGCTAACCTGGGTTATCTCACAAACCTCTTTGAGCTTATCAAAACCAGTCTCATAAACTCCCCAGTTTGCCACCAAGCCATCTTTAACAAGCTCCTCCATAAGCGTCGCTTTCTCTATGGTATCGCTATTTATGTCTAAAAAGCAAAGCTTGACACAAGAAACTCCTAAGATGTCTAATACCTCTTTTATCTTAAATTTTATCTCGTTTGTATTTAAATTTATTGGCAAATTTAAAGCAAATTTTACACTTCCGTTACTATCTTCAAACGCCTTTTTTGCAAGACTTTCACCTCCGCTTGGTATATCAAACAGGTCATACCCTGTCTCACAAGCTTTACATATAAAATTTATCGCCTCATTTTGATCCATTCTCAAAATTTGCGTACAATCAACCCCTATAGGCATCACGCTTAATTTACCTACGCGTCTTACGTTATCGGCAAATTTTATCACCCTAGGCTTGGCTATACGCTCGTAATCCTTAACATTAAGCACGATAGAGCGCTCAAGAAGCCCCGCGTTAAACGCTATCTCGTCATATCTTTTAAATAAATTTTCATCAACCACAAGCATAAGTTGCTCATGAAAGCTAAAAGGAGGCACGGCACCAAAGACGCAGTCAGCCAAGATCTCAACCTCGGCCGGAGATGCAAGAGATGCCTTATTTGCGCCAAGTGCGTTTGCTAGCTTACTTAAATTTGCGCTGTGATCTGCTGGAAATACGGCTAAAACGTGAAATCTACCGGATTTTACATTTAAATGTTTATCAAGCAAAAGAGAAGTCGGCATGTTGGAGCCGACAAATTCATCTAAATTTGACGTCTTTATCGTGCAAAGCAAGGCCTTTGCTCCTTGAGCTAAGACACTTTTTCTGACATTTGCTACAAGCTCGCTCGTCCCTGCTTTTTCATGCTCTATCACACGAAATTTCGCACCGTTTGCGCTTAAAATTTCTCTTATATTATTAAAAATTCTCTCCGACATGACGTGTTTTCCTTTGATATAAAGCATAATTTTAACAAAAAATTAAGTGTGAAAACTATTGAGGACTCATATTGTCAACTTGCTTTTTATATATATCACTAAATTCATCAAGTAAAGCAAATAGTCTAGCGCTCTTTTTTTCGCCAAATTTGCTAAATGCACTCTCATTTATTTTTATAAATTTAACCATCGCGGGCTCAACCTGCGTCTTGCCAAGCGACGTTAAGCACACTATCCGTTCCCTTTTATCCTTGCTACTTTGAGCTAGCTCTATCCATCCCTTTTCGCGGTACTCTTTGCAGATATTAAAGACCGTTTGCTTTGGCAAAAACCACTCATCGCTTACCTGTTTTTGCGTGCATTTGCCATCATTGCTAAAATATACAGTATAAAAAAGCGCAAACTCGTTGTAGCTAAAGCCTACGTTTTTTATACAAGTTTCGATTGAATCTTCTATTTGCGTATTATAATTACCTAAAATGTCGAATTTATTCATCTTTTAGCCCTATATTTTGCTTTACAAGAATTGTAGCAATTTATAAAACCAAATGCAAGAAATTGACAATAGTCTTAAATTTGACTATAATGAGCCCTATTTTAGTAAATTTTAGGACTATATATGAGAAATTCAATTATATTTCTGGCTATCTTTTTAACTCTATTTTTCGCCGGTTGTTCTAGCGATGAGGCAAAAAATATGGATCAACCGCTTGCTAAAATAAACGTAGTGAAAGCAAAAAGCGTGGAATTTACCAAAAGCTTGCGACTTTACGGCACGTTTAAAGCGCGTGATGATGTGGCGGTGGCAAGCTCCTTGCAAGGTATGCAAATTTTATCGGTTGAAGTAGAAGCTGGCGAAAATGTCAAATCGGGGCAAATTTTAACCTATTTAGAAAATGTGGGCGCAAGGTCCGAGCTAGAACAAAACAAGGCAAATTTAAAGCGCCTGGAAGCGGAACTAACGGCACAAGAAGCTACTTTAAAAGAAGCACTTTCGACATTTGAGAGATATAAAATCTTGCAAAAAATAGCGCCCTAAGCAAGCAAGACTACGAAGCGCAAGAGGCAAAAGTAGCCACCACAAGGGCAAACATAAAGTCCGCAAAGGCACAAATAGATCAAACAAAAGCGGCGATAGAAAACAGCGCTCACCAGCTAAACAAAACCGAGCTAAAAGCACCCGTTAGCGGGCTAATCACCAAAAAATCAGCCGTCACCGGAGCGCTTGTAAATTCAGACGCACTCTTTAACATCGCAAAAGATAGCATTTTAGAGCTTGAAGTAGAAGCAGACACAAACGAAATAACGCTTCTAAAACCAAACCAAAAAGTGCTAATAAACCTTACAAACTCGCAGCTAACGTTTGATGGCGAAATTCGCCTCATCTATCCAGAGCTAGACCCAGCCACAAGGCTTGGCAAGGTGCATGTAAAACTCACAAGCGAGCAAAACGCAACTCTTGGTTCTTATGCAAGTGCGGTTATAGATTTGCCAGCACAAGCCATAAATTTCGCACTTCCACTATCGGCTGTCTCGTTTGAAGCAAACGGCACAAAAAGCGTAAACGTCCTAGATAAAAACAACAAAATCTACAAAAAAGAGGTAAAAACAGGCGAGGAGCAGCGAGGTCTAGTCGAGATAACAAATGGCATAAACGCGGACGACGTCGTAGTCTTTCGCGCCTCTGCTTTTATCGACGAGGGCGACACCGTGGAGCCAAATTTTATAGAGTTTAAAGAGACAAAATGAATATCTCAACCCTAGCTATCCGCCGCCCTATCCCTGTTATCGTGCTATTTTTCGTGCTTACAGTGCTTGGAATTCTTTCATTTAACCGCCTACCGATAAACGCCGATCCAAACGTAAATTTCCCCATAGTAACCGTAACCGTCACGCAGTCTGGCGCATCGCCTGACGAGCTAGAAAACAGTGTAACACGCCGCATAGAGGACGCTGTCGCAGGCATAGCAAGCGTAAGACACATCACCTCGACTATCAGCGAGGGACAGTCGGTTACATCGGTAGAATTTGCCCTAGAAACGGACAGCGACAGAGCCGTAAATGACGTGCGTAATGCCGTTTCGCAGATTAGAAGCGAACTTCCACAAAGCATAGATAGCCCTATCGTTGACCGCCTAGACACCGAGGGCGGAGCGATACTCTACTATGCTGTCAAGTCGCCAAATTTAGACCAAACCGAGCTAGCCTACTTCATAGACAACGAGATCACTCGTGCACTTTTAGCCACCCAAGGCGTGTAGCAAGTAACCAGACTAGGCGGCGAGAAGCGTGAAATTCGTGTTTTACTTGACCCAGCCAGCCTAAATTCCTACGGGCTAACCGCCGTGCAAGTGCATAACGCTATCGCGCAAACAAATGCAAATATAGCGGGCGGTAGAGCGATATTAAGCGAGCAAGAGCAGTCAATCCGCGTGCTAGCAAGTAGCAAGAGCTTAGAGGCGTTAAAGGAGCTTAGCATCGCTATCTCTGGTGGGCGTAGGGTAAAGCTATCGCAAATTGTTGACATCATAGACTCTCACGCCGAGGTGCGAAGCAAGGCTAGGCTAAATGGAAAAGAGGTGTTAGCCTTTAATGTCTCAAGAGCCCGTGGGTCAAGCGACACGGTAGTGGCAAATGGTGTGCAAAACGCCATAAAAAGCCTAAACGAACAGTATGCAGACATCAATATAAGTGAAATTTACAGCCTCGTTGATAACACCAAAGAGAACTACAACGTAGCCATCAGCACCTTGCTTGAAGGGGCGTTTTTAACGGTGCTTGTGGTATTTTTGTTCCTACGTAGCTGGCGTGCTACGCTTGTCGCGGCTATCTCGCTCCCACTCTCCATCCTGCCAGCGTTTGCAGTGATGGATATGCTAGGATACACGCTAAACAGCATCAGCTTGCTAGCTCTTACGCTGGTTGTGGGTATCTTAGTCAATGACGCGATAGTTGAAATAGAAAACATCGAGCGACACCTATCGCTTGGCAAGCGCCCTTATAAAGCCGCCCTTGACGCGAGCGACGCCATAGGCTTTGCAGTTATCGCCATAAGCCTTACTATCGTGGCGGTCTTTATGCCTGTTAGCTTTATCTCTGGTGTCGTGGGGCAGTATTTTAGTCAGTTTGGCGTTACAGTTTCGGTCGCAGTGCTAGCCTCTTTGCTTGTCGCACGCCTTGCTACGCCGCTACTTGCGGCCTACATACTAGCTCCGCACGCTCATAAAGAGAGTATCGAACGTGAAAGTAGTATAAAAAAGGCTTATGTAAAAGTGCTTGAGATGGCTTTGAAATTTCGTAAAACTAGCCTTATGGTGGGAGTTTTACTCTTTATCCTCTCGCTTATGCTCGTCCCACTTCTGCCCACAGGCTTCGTGCCAAAGGCAGACATCGGCAGCTCACAGATAAACATCACCCTACCACCATCAAGCACGCTAGCGCAAACTGACGCTCGCTTTAGAGAGCTTGACAAGCTCATCAGAGAGCACGAGGAAGTTAGCCACGTCTTTATGAGTGCTGGCGGAGACGAGACGAACAAAGGCTGGCTACTCGTGCGCCTAAAACCGCATAATGAGCGAAGTATTAGCCAAAAGGAGTTTGAGGATAGGCTGGGTGGGGAGCTTGCCAAATTTGCCGATATGCGATTTTCATTTAGCAACGAATACTCTCAGCGCGACATCTCTATAATGCTCTCAGGTAACGACCCAGCCACACTAAAAGAGACAGCCATAAGGCTAAAAGCGCAGATGAGAGAGGTAAAGGGCGTGGCAAACCCGCAGATAAACGCACCTCTAGCAAAGACCGAGCTGCAAGTAAGCTTGCTAGCTAATGAGGCGGCAAAAAGAGGGGTAACACCACAAGCCGTGGGCGATTTGCTCCGCATAGCAACGGTGGGCGACACGGGCGGAACATCGGCTAGATTTAACCTACCAGACCACCAGATCCCTATACGTGTAACTCTAAAAGAGGAGGCTAGAAACGATATAGAGATACTGCGCTCGCTTAGAGTGGATAGCACGGATGGCTCAGTCGTGCCGCTAAACACGGTGGCAACTCTAAGCTACGGCGAGGGACTTTCAAGTATCGAGAGGTTTGATAGAGAGCGGAGAATTTCAGTGGACGCCGACCTAGTATCAGGCTATACGATAGGCGGTGTGCTAGGTGAGATAAACGCCTTAGAGGTTATGAAAAACTTGCCCGCAGGCGTCAAAGTGCCAGAGTATGGCGACGCTGAGTATATGAACGAGATGTTTGAACAGTTTGGGCTGGCGATGGGCTTTGGCGTGATGATGGTCTTTGTCGTGCTCGTGCTACTTTTTAAGGACTTTTTGCAGCCACTTACTATCTTAGTCGCGATGCCTCTTTCCATCGGCGGAGCGATAGCGGGTCTGCTAGCCTATAAAGCCGCACTCGACCTTGCCGCTGTGATAGGAATTTTAATGCTAATGGGTATAGTTACGAAAAACTCTATCTTGCTTGTTGACTTCGTTATAGAAAAAAGAGCTGGCGGTATGGCGCGCCTAGAAGCTCTCATAAACTCAGGTAAGGATCGGGCACGCCCTATCATAATGACTACTATCGCGATGGTAGCGGGTATGCTTCCGGCTGTCTTTGCAAGTGGCTCTGGGGCGGCGCTTCGCGCACCTATGGCGGTGGCAGTTATCTGCGGGCTTATCGCTTCAACGCTACTTAGCCTTGTTTTCGTGCCGGTGGTCTATTCGCTAATGGATGATTTTAAAAATTTCCTTCTGCCAAGCCTTGTACGGCTAACGTCGGTAACAAAGGAGGATAAAGAGAGGTAGACTACTATAGATTATAAAAGAGATGCCAAACGAACTATATCAACCATGTGTTAAATTTAAGCAAGTGTAATTTTAATTGAGTCATTAAAAAGACATGCATGGCGAGATAGTTTGATTTAAGTTAAGCTACTTAATGAGCAAATTCAATATCCAGGTAACATAAAAGATAGTGAAAGAAACAAAAGGCATTTATCAAACAAGATATACAAAGAGGCAAATTTCTTGCCTCTTAAATCGTTTAATACTTGCTAAAAATATCAAATTCTTTCTCATAACCAGCAGTTTTTATCCCCAAATATCCCAAAACCGAGCTAAAAATATAATCATGCGAAAATTGCGCATCTTTTAAAACTAAAAGGCGTTTATTTACAGCATTGTTGTTTGAGTAAAAGATAAAAGGCACATGTTTTTGATACTTTGGCGCTATAGCATATGGCAAACCATGCAAATACACGCCATTTTCGCCTAAACTCTCACCGTGATCAGATATAAAAAACATAGCCGTTTCAAACTCATTTTCACGTTTTTTTAGCGCTTTTATGAGCTCACTTTGCAAGAAATCTTGATATAAAATAGTATTATCATACGTGTTTTGTATCTCCTCTATACTACATTTATTTAGCTCGGCAGTATCGCAAGTAGGCGTAAACCGTCTAAATTCATCAGGATACTCTTTAAAATAAATAGGTCCGTGCGAGCCTTGCACATGAAGCACAATGAAAGTAGTATTCGTGGCTTTCTCTATCATATCTATCGCATCTTTAAATATCACCTCATCAAAATTTATAGCCTTATACTCTTTTACATTTTCTTTTATAAGCCTGTCACATACGGCCTTGCATCCACCACTATTATTGCCAAGCCAAAATGTATCTATGCCGACACTTGAAATTACATCAACCAAATTTTGCCTACTATTTGCTTTTGCGATATCAAAATCACCCCTTTTAAGATCTGAAAACATACAAGGCAAACTAACCGCTGTTGCAGTCCCACACGAGTAAAATTCACTAAAACTTATAACATTTTGCTCTTTTGTGTAAAAATTTGTTTCGTTTTTTGTATATCCATTTAGTGAGTAGTTCGCGCTTCTTTGTGTTTCTTCCACAACAAATACGACAAGCTGTTTTTTGGTGCTTTTATGCACAGCATCATCTGCTATAATAGTAAACGGCATATCTTTTTTATTCATACTCTTATAAAATTTAATACATGAATAAATGGGATAAAATGGCAGAAGTTGAAATCTTGTAAGATACCTTTTTAAAGA
>NZ_LIWF01000020.1:0-20478 GCF_012978615.1 Campylobacter sp. RM9328
GAGCTTTTTGCTGTAAGCCTTCTGCTTGAGTTAGGTTAGTCTTTAGCATATTTGCTATCTCTTCTCCAAGAGCACTTACTCCGCTAGCTATCATGCCGCTGTCGTCAAGGCGAGATGTGAAGTCATGCTTTTTGTAAGATGTTAGTAAATTTAAGACATCATTACTGTTTGAAGATATGGCTATTTTTAGAGATTTTTGTAAATTTGCTAGATCTTCTTTAAGCTCTTCTAATGTTGGGTTATTTGTGGTTATATCATCCAAGGTAGTTGCAAATTTGCCGTTTTCTATCTGTTTTATAAAGGTATTTACACTCTTTAAAAACTGTGTTTCACTGATCTTTTGAGTAGATATTTCTTGCATACCTTCATTGATCATCTTTGCCATTTTGCCAAGTTCATCATTTGAGGCAACCTTGATGTCAGTTACTTTGTTTGTTTTGTTGTGCAGGAAGTTGAAAAAGCCCACGAGTCCAAGCTCTATATCTTTTATAGGTTTTAGTTTGTAACTCATTATTAGCATTAGCATTAGCGAGATTAAAACTATAAATGCCACAGATAGTCCGACTTGTGTTTGTAAAAGTGCATTTGAACTTTTGTCATTTATGCTAAGAGGAACAACCGAACATACAAGTAAATTTGAAAACGGTTCTGTTAGACATGCAGCGACCATTGTTTCGTCATTTTCTGTAAATTTATGCGTTCTTAACTCGCCTAAAATTTTTTTATTGTCATCTTTAAAGATATTGATAAGATCTTTTGTTAAAGGAAGCTCTTTTAATATCAACTCTTTGTCTTGGTTTATGAGCATCCTGCCTTTTTGATCGATAGCGATGATCTTCTCTTCTTCGTAGTGTTTCATGCCAAGTATACTGTCGCTAAGACCTTCAAGTAAAATATCAGAGGCAACGACTGAGGACAGTTTACCGTTTTTATAAATAGGCGCGGTTAGCGAAATGGCTAGGTGGTTGCCTGTTGAAGTTATGTAGGCATCGGTTATGGTATTTTTCCCGTTTTGTGCGGTTTGTTTATACCAGCCACGAGCTCTTGGATCGTAGCCATCGCTTGGCCATTGGTTTTTGTTATTTGAGCGAAGCATTCTGCCGTTTTCTTCAAAGCCCATATAAAATAGTGCAAAATCGGCAGACTCTTGACCTGTTTTTAAGACGCTTAAAATTTCGTCTTCTGACATATCTTTATCTTTTAGTTTTCCGGCTAAAAAATTTATAGGTCTAAATTTGGAAACAAAATAGCTATTTAGGTAATTTATACTATTTTCTACGACATTGTATTGCGAAGAGAGAACAAGTTTGTTGGTCTCCTTCTTGACGAAGAAAAAGTTGGTAAATGAAAATATGCTAAGCCCTGCAACCAAGCACACACTAATCCACAGCACGACACTTTTTACGAGTTTTGAGCCCATAATTTATCCTTTTTTGTAGTATAAAAGTAATTTATTTTTAACAGCATTTTATAATATTGGCATTATATAACGTAACAACTTACATATTACTTTTATTAAAATTTATGTGTCATTTGGAAAAAATTTATTTTTAAGATGATGCCGGCTTTAAACCGGCATTTGGTTTATCTTCTGCTGTCTTCTTGTACTTTTTTTATAAAGTATTTTGCATGCTCGACTGGTATATCAGGAAGTATGCCGTGACCTAGGTTGAAGATATGAGGAGCGCCTTTCATGGCTTTAAGCACGTGTGATACGCCTTCGTCAATGGCTGTTTTGCTATAAAGACGTGTTGGTTCCATATTGCCCTGAAGGACGTATTTTGGGCTTAGCTTTTCACGTGCGGTTTTTATCGGAGTGCTCCAATCAACACCAAAAACATCAAAATTTCCATAAATTTTATCCAAATAACCGCTTATGCCTTTTGGAAATACGATAACCGGAATTTGAGGAAATTCACGTTTGATTTCATCCACGATTTTAATGATATATTTCCAGCTAAATTCAAAAAATGCACTCTCTTCAAGAGCGGCAGCCCAGCTGTCAAAAATTTGTATAGCATTTACTCCCGAACGAATTTGCTCTTTTGCGTAACCGATACAAGCGGCAGTAACTTTATCTAAAATTTGATGCAAAAGTTCAGGGTTTGAATAGAGCATTTTTTTGCAGATCGCGTAAGTTTTTGTGCCTTGGCCCTCTATCATATATGTAGCAAGCGTCCAAGGAGCACCCAAAAATCCTATCAAAGCCTTATCGGCAGCTAAATTTTGGCGTGTTAGCTTAATAGTATCGTAAACATAGGTTAAATTTTTAACAGCTTTTGCGCTATCAAGCTTTTCTAAGTCCTCTAGGTTTTTAACGGACTCGTCAAATACAGGGCCTTCGCCTTTTATAAATTTAAGCTCCATGCCCATCTCAAGTGGAACTACCAAAATATCGCTAAAAAGTATCGCGGCATCAACGCCTAAAATATCAACAGGCTGTATCGTAACTTCGCTGGCTTTTTTATAATCCTTGCAAAGCGATAGAAAATCCCCGGCTTGCGCTCTAACTTGCATGTATTCTGGTAGGTAGCGACCGGCTTGACGCATCATCCAAACGGGAGTATAAGGAGTTGGTTTTTTTAAGCAGGCATCAATAAAAATCATGCTTTTCCTTTATTTTTAAGATTGTTAGATTATATAGAAAAATAGCATATATTAAGATTAATCCGCACTTGCAGGGTTGGCGTTTGTTTAACGCCAATAAAGTAGGGCATAAAAGGCAAAAATTTGAAGATGGGTCTAAATCAATGTGAACCGCCTTTGTGCAAAAAATAAAGTCCAACACAAAGCGCAAGTATAGAAGCTGCAAGATATGCCATCTCAAGTGGAGTTGTGAAATTTGCATGCAAGACGCGTTGGAAGAAATTTACGATCAAAACCATTACGATAACTTTTGCTAGTTTGTCTTTTAGCTCATCAAGAGAGTGCACCTCAAGGACGTTTGAGCTTTTGTCGGTTTTTAGCTCGTCTATCTCGCTTATAAACAGCTCATAAATGCCAAAGCTAAATATAAAAAGCACAAGTGCCATGAGGTATAAGTCGATCGCTCCGACTATTACGCCGACGATATCGGAGTGAAAATCATCAGGATGAAATCCTTTAAAAAAGTAAGCATATACGTCGCCAAAAACAACTAAAACATCATAACTTGCGATGATAAAAAGCACTATGGCTCCAAGTAGACAAAAGATAACCGGAAGTATCGTAAATGCGTTACTTGCGATCATTAATCTCTCAAAAATTCTTTTAAGCATTTTTTTCCTTTGAAATTTATAAAGGCGGTATTCTATAAAAATTTGGCTTAATTTACTAAATTTTATCAATAAATAAATTTATAAAAACAAATAATCTAGGCTTTGTAAATTTATATGCGTGGTTGAATTACTAGCTATGAAATTTTCATAGCTAGTTTATTGCATTAAAGAGCGTTTTCTGGAAGCTCTATCCATTTTTGAGCGATCCTAACAGCATTTGTAGCAGCTCCTACTCGGATTTGATCGGCGCTACACCATAGGTGAAGAACATTTGGCCTGTAGTTATCTACACGAATTCTTCCTACGTAAGTGTCGTTTGTGTCGGTAGAGTGAAGAGGCATTGGATACTCTTTTTTGCTTGGGTTATCAAGTACTATAAGGCTTGGAGCTTTACTTAAAATTTCTTTTGCATGAAGAGCGTCTACATCTTTTGCAAAGTGGATAGTTATGGCTTCTGAGTGGCTTCTAAGAACAGGCACACGAACACAAGTTGCGCTTACTTCCATGTTTTTGTGTAGTATTTTTTGTGTTTCGTTGACCATTTTCATCTCTTCTTTTGTGTAGTCGTTGTCTAAAAACACATCGATATGAGGTATAACGTTAAATGCTAGGCGATGCGCAAATACTTTTGGCTCGCACTCGTCAAGTTTAAATTCAAAGAATTTTTGCATTTGAAGCACTAGCTCCTCCATGCCCTCCTTGCCTGCTCCAGAGGCTGCTTGGTAGGTGCTTACATCAACTCTTTGGATATCGTAAACATCATCAAGAGGTTTTAAAATTTGCACCATTTGAATAGTTGAGCAGTTTGGATTTGCGATAATACCGCGTGTTTTCCATAAAGCTATGTCTTGCGGGTTACACTCTGGAACAACCAAAGGCACATCCGCATCCATTCTAAAATGGCTAGTATTATCTATAACTACAGCACCGCTAGCAGCCGCTATTGGAGCAAATTTAGCAGAAACCGAGCCTCCTGCGCTAAAGAATGCGATATCTACTTCATGCTCTTCAAACACACTCTCGGTTAGCTCTACCACCTTATACTCTTTGCCGCCAAATTCCACCGACGAGCCTGCACTTTTAGCGCTTGCAAGAGGTAAGATATTTGCAACCGGAAAATCAACTTCTGCTAAAACATTTAAAAGCTCTTCACCGACCGCACCTGTTGCGCCGACTATGGCAACATTGAATTTTCTCATTCAAACTCCTTTAAATTGTATATTTTTATCTTCTCTTTTAGTTCATTTTCGCTTAAATTTAATATCTCGCAAGCTTCCTTTAAATCACCCTCAACACTACGCAAAACATCTGCAAAAAGCTCTCGCTTTTTATCTGAAATTTCTTGTTTTTTTCTACTCTTTATAAAAAGGTCTTTGGCTGTTATCTCGTCATTTTCACTAAGTATCGCCGCTCGCTGGACGATAGAGATGAGCTCTCTGATGTTTCCTGGAAAGTCGTATCCTAAGAGTTCATTTTTTGCTTCTTGGTTAAAAAATTTATTCGCAAAACCATACTGAGCGCAAACATCTTCGAGTGTTTTTTTTGCGATAGGCATGATCTCTTCTTGACGCTCTCTTAAAGGAGGGATTAAGACAGGGATAGTATTTAGTCGATAAAACAGATCCTCTCTAAATTTACCGCGAGATATTAGGTTTTCTAAATTTGCATTTGTTGCACAAATTATGCGCACATCGATACTCGTGCTTTTTGTCGCGCCAAGCCTTGTTATCTCACGTTCTTGAAGTGCGCGTAAAAGTTTTGGCTGTAAATTTATAGGCATTTCACCTATCTCGTCTAAAAATAGTGTTCCGCCGTTAGCTAGCTCAAACTGTCCTTTTTTAGCTGCTGCAGCGTCGGTAAATGCACCCTTTTCAAAGCCAAAAAGTTCGCTTTCTATTAAATTTTCAGGTATCGCCGCCATATTTAGAGCGATAAATGGTTTGTTTGCCCTAGGTGAGTTTTTGTGGATAAAATTTGCAAATACCTCTTTGCCAACTCCACTTTCTCCAAAAAGCATGATGCTAACATCGGTTAAGGCTGCTTTTTTAGCGATATTTAGTGCGGGCTTTAAAGATGGTGAAACGTGAGTAAACTCATCACTATTTTGTGTTTTAGCTTCTTTTGCTTGTGTAAAATTTGGCGCTTTTTGTTTTAAAATTTCAACTCTTTTTATGGCATCGTAAAGAGTTTGAGCATCAAAAGGCTTGGTTAAAAAGTCCTTTACTCCAAGTCTTACACTTTCTATGGCTTTGTTTAAAGTGGCGTTTCCTGTGATAATGATGACATCAAATTTGCCGTCAAGAGTTTTGATAAATTCTATCCCGTCCATACCGGGCATATTTATGTCGGTTACGATAACATCGGTATCTTCTCCCATCTTTTTGAGGGCCTCAGCCGCGCTTTTGTAGCTTTTGATATTTAGTTCTTCATACTCTGCAAGTGCGAGTTCGAGAGATTTTCTCATGTTTATATCATCTTCAACGATAACTACATTCATCTATCTTCCTCGCTTTTAAATACCCCAATAATAGCCGATTTTGGCTTAAATTCTATTATAAATCTTATCGGCGGTATTTTAAAATTTGAAGTTTGTGTGATGTCGTTATTTCTCTTGCGAAATTCGCTTTTTACGTCCACTCTTTGCAATGAAAAGCAGTTGAAAATTTTGTCTTTATGAAGGTTTAAAAATTCTATAACAGTTGAGTTGTTATCGAGCGTTTCGTCTATCTCGCAAAGAAATTTTAAATCGCCTTTGTATTTTAAAACCATGGCTCTTGAAAATGAAATTTCTTCAGATGTTACGACATGATTTGTTGTGTTTATATTAGCCCAGAAGATAAATTCTTCTGAGCTAAACATTAAATTTATAAGAGATATTAGTAAGAAAAGACTTCGCGCCACTTATCTTGGTCTATCCTAAGCTCAATATTGACCTTGTAAAGTCCGTCTTTAAAGCTCTCGTTAACGATTCTTGCGTTTTTAACAAGACCTTGCACTTTAGAAGTGATAGAAGAGTCTGAAAGCATAGCATCTCTGACCGTATCTTCGGCATTGATCTTAACTCCGTAAAGTTTGCCTGCAAGCTGACTGTAGGCATCAGCCATTGCTGCGCGTTTTGCTAAAGTGACTGACTGTGCGTGAGATACCGAGTTAAGAGGAGCTATGCCCTCGCCAACTGCCCTAAATGTAGTCTCGGCAGGGGCTGCGTCATAGATCATCTTCTCTTTTTTCATGACCTCTCTAAGATCGTCTTTGTCGACTTTTTGAACTATGATCTCTCGTTTTGGCTCATCGGCAAAAAAACCGTTAAATGAACAACCGCTAAAAAGCGCAACAAAAGCACATATAAGCAGAGCTTTGATTTTAATCATACTTTAACCTTTAAAATTTTTTCTTTAAAGCAAATTTTATTCCAAAAGACCTTCGTCTTCAGACTCTTCTATGTCGTCTTCACTTTCGGTTTTTGGACATTTTGCTATACTTACAACATCGTCTCCATCGACATTTACGACGATGACACCACTTGTGTTGCGTCCTGCTTTACGTATACTTTGCATATCTACGCGTATCATCTTGCCACTTGATGTAAGCGCCATCAAGTCAGCTTCGTCATCAACCATTACAACGCCGATGAGATCTCCTGTGCGGTTTGTGAGCTTCATGCAGATAACGCCTTTGCCGCCACGGTTTGTTAGGCGGTACTCTTCTGCAGTGGTTCGCTTGCCTATACCTTTTTGAGATATGCTTAAGATTTCTTGTTCGTTGTTTTCTATAACTGCTGCACCTACGACCTCGTCGTTTAGCTCTTTAAATTTAATTCCTGTTACACCTCTTGCGGTTCTTCCCATTTGGCGAACTTTGCTTACATTAAATTTAAGGCACATACCTTTTTTGGTGACGATAAATAGCATTTTTTCACCGCTTAAATCATCACTCTCTAGGTTTTCATCAGTGTTTTCGTCATTTAAAATTTCGGGTTCTATAACTTGCTCTGCGTCATTTGTTATCTCTTGTTCTGGCACGAAATCATCATCGTTTTCTACTATAAGTGCCGTTACTAACTCATCGTTGTCATCAAGACTTATAGCTCTTACGCCGATAGAGCGGATGTTTTTAAACTCGCTTAAATTTGTGCGTTTTACTATACCGTTTTTGGTAAAGAATGCAAGAGATTTATTCTCCGCAAAGTCGGTTGTGGGGATGATCGCTTTTATCTTTTCTTCGGCTTGAAGCTGTATTAAATTTACAACCGCTTTGCCTTTTGCCGTGCGACTTCCTTCAGGGATCTTATAAACTTTTAGCCAGTAAAGCTGTCCGCGGTCTGTTATAAACATAAGCGTATCATGCGTGTTGCTCGTAAAGAAGCTTTCTATGAAGTCGTCATCATATGTTGTGACTGCTACTTTGCCTTTACCGCCGCGTTTTTGCTTTTCGTATTGTTTACTTGGCACGCGTTTGATATATCCACGGTGAGTGATGGTTACGACCATATTTTCGTTTGGTATCAAATCCTCTATATCGATATCGTCATAGTCATCAACGATCTCTGTTATACGAGGGACTTTAAATTTGGAGCGAATTTCGATTAGCTCTTCGCGTATTAAATTCTCAAGTAAAACCTCGCTTTTTAGAATTTCATCAAGTCTTGCGATCTCAGCCATTAGCTCTTTTAACTCATTATCTAGCTTCTCACGCTCAAGTCCGGTTAGCTTGCTTAAACGCATGTCAAGTATGGCATTTGATTGAAGTTCACTAAGTCCGAATTTTGACATAAGTCCTTCGCGAGCCACGCTTGTGTCGGCGCTGTTTCTGATTAAAGATATGACCTCGTCTATATTGTCAAGGGCGATTTTTAGACCTTCTAAGATATGCGCTCTTGCTTTTGCCTTTTCTAGGTCAAAAATTGTTTTTCTAATTATTACTGTTTTTCGGTGATTTAAGAATAAATTTAAAAGCTCTCTTAGAGAGAAAATTTTTGGCTCTTTGTTATCGATAGCAAGCATTATCACGCCAAAGGTGCTTTCCATCGTGGTTGATTTAAAGAGGTTATTTAATACAATATCGCTCATCGCATCACGTTTTAGCTCGATAACTACGCGGATACCCTCTCTGTCTGATTCATCACGAACTTCGCTAATGCCTTCGATCTGCTTTTCTTTTACTAAGTCGGCGATCTGCTCTATAAGACGCGCTTTGTTGGTTTGATAAGGTAGCTCGTCTATAATGATAATGTCTTTGTTTTGCTTCTTTTCGATATGAGTTTTTGCGCGAAGTTTAACACGACCGCGTCCTGTGCGGTAGGCTTCGATGATGCCTTTTTTGCCAAAGATGATACCACCTGTCGGGAAATCAGGGCCTTTTATGTGTTGCATTATCTCTTCAAGTGAGGCATTTTTGTTATCAAGAAGCAACAAAAGACCATCCACGAGCTCATCAAGACTGTGTGGCGGTATATTTGTAGCCATACCGACGGCAATACCGCTTGAGCCGTTTAGAAGTAGGTTTGGCACACGGCTAGGAAGAACATCAGGTTCGCTTGTGCTATCGTCGTAGTTTGGGATAAAGTCAACTGTATCCTTGTCTATATCGCGCAAAAGCTCTTCTGCCAAGATAGTCATCCTAGCTTCAGTATAACGCATCGCAGCTGCGCTATCGCCGTCAACTGAGCCAAAGTTACCTTGCCCGTCAACGGTAGGATATCTCATAGAAAAGCTTTGTGCCATCCTTACAAGTGCGTCGTAAACTGCGGTATCACCGTGCGGGTGATATTTACCGATGACGTCACCCACGATACGAGCAGACTTTTTATACGGACTTCTTGAGCCTACACCAAGGTCGTTCATCGCGTATAAAATTCTTCTATGAACCGGCTTTAGTCCGTCTCTTGCATCAGGCAAAGCACGACCGATGATAACACTCATGGAGTAATCAAGATAACTCGCCTTTATCGAATCCTCGATATCTACAGCCTCAATCTCTTGGTTTATGTTTAAAATATTATCTTCCATTTTTATCCTTAAAATTAACTCTTAGATTTTATCTAAAATTTAATAAAACCTTGCTAAATAATTAATACCTTGCATCTGCTAAAACTAGACCGAAAAGCACTTCAAAACCGGCTTTTTCAAGTGTGCTTTTGGCTTCTATCATCGTTGTTGCGGTAGTTATGATGTCATCAACCAGGATTACAGGGTATTTTGGTAACTTTAAAATTTTAAAATTTCTTGGATTATCTTGCCTAAATTTTGTGCTTTTCCCGGAGTAGGTTACTTTTGACGTAGCGTGCAAAACACGATATATCGGGCGTAGATTTTTGCTTGACATAGCTTTTGCAAGTATGGCTGTGTGAGAGTAGCCGTGCAAGATATGATCGTCTATAGCAACGACATTTGCTTTTAAATTTAGAGTAAAATTTTTTGCAAATTTCTTAAAGCTTAAATTTGCAAGAGCTTTGTAGACGAAGCTTCCGTGAAATTTATGTTTTGAGTGGATTAAATTTTTGATTGCAGAGTATTCGTAAAAGCTGTAAATTTTAAAACCTTCAACCTCTCGAAGTGTTAATGTAGGCTCTTTTAAGCTAAACTCGCAAATTTTGCAAAATGTAAATATACTAAAAGAGCCGCAGTTAAGACAAAACATCAGCTGTTTAAAATTTGTATCGCAACTCTTTTTACGGCGTCATTTATCATATCTCGCAGTAGTGTTTTAAAGGCATTTCCTGCCGGTATAAGCTCAAATTTTGTCTGTTCGTTTGAGATATTTTTTGTTATGGTTGTTTCGCCTTTTTGGATTTTAAGTAGAATTTTGATATTGCCACGAGTGTTGTCTGAGGCAAATCCACTCATATTTGCGCTAAATTCGTTTATATAAATTTCTGCGACCACTCCGCTTAAATTTCCTACATTTGCGCCGTTTGCCTTAAGTTCTGTCGTTAGAGCCTCATTAAACCAGCTTGCTAGGTCGTTTTGTAACATGACATACTCTTTGACGCTGCCTTTACTGTCTGTTATCGTAGCGACTACACTTTTGTTTTTGCGGTTATCATGGATGTTTGCGATATAGACATCTTTATAGCTTGTTTTGGAGGTGGCTTTGGTGTTGTAAGGCTCTAAATTTACCACACTTTGAGTTGGTGAACATCCGCTAAAAGCCAGCAAGGCAAGTAAGGTCGCAAATAATATCTTTAAATTCTTCATCTTAGCTCCTTAAATTTTTGAAATTTCACCGGCTACTTTGATCGCAGCTTGTTTTACTAAAAGTGCGACAAAGAAGTCAAAGTCTTTGGCTTGATTTGCATTTAGGCGTTTGACTTGTTGCTTTGTTGAAATTCCTAAATTTCTTTTAAAATTTATATTAGAAATGACTAAATTTCCGCTTAATCTACCGCTTAAAATTTTACTATCATAGTCATAAGTCGCCCAGAAATTCCTAAAGTCAAAATCAAGTCTGTATGTATATGGCGATGTTTGTGTACCAACTACTAAAATTCCTCTGGAATTTAGCTCATCTTCTAAAAAGGTATAAAACAATGCTTCAAGGCTTGGTCTTGTGTCATAAAGCCATTTTTGGTCATATTTGTTAGTATACTCTATCCCTTTTGCACTCTCTCTGCTGTCTGTTATGCGGTGGATATATACTTTTTTAAGTCCGATGTTTGTATCTATTAAATTTTTAGACAAGCAGCACTTTATCGCGACATCACTTGTGTATTCGCGTCCGTTTATGGTTATGGTTTTAGCAAGGAAATTTTGACTACATTCGCTGCAATCCACCTTAAGTCGCATGACTTCGTTAAATGCTGTTTTAGTCTCATCATCCATCTTGTATCCGTGCTCGGTGCCAAAAAATTTATATCCGCAACCGCTCAAAAACAGCGTTACAAATAAAGCTAAAAATAAATTTTTAAACCAAAACATCACATCTCCTTAAGGTTATATACCTTGTTTAGTCTATCTTTAAAACGCTTAAAAACGCCTCTTGCGGTAAATTTACCTTTCCTATGGCTTTCATACGTTTCTTGCCCTCTTTTTGCTTTTCTAGGAGCTTTCTTTTACGTGTTATATCGCCGCCGTAACATTTTGCCGTTACGTTTTTACCCATTGACTTTACCGTCTCGCGTGCGATAACTTTGTTGCCGATACTTGCTTGGATAGCTACTTCAAAAAGTTGTCTAGGCACTATCTCTTTCATGGCTTTTACAAAGTCTCTGCCCTTGGTTTGCGCCTTGCTTTCAGGTACGATGATAGATAGAGCATCCACTGTCTCTCCGGCTACTTTTATGTCAAGTTTTACTAGATCTCCGATACGATAATCGCTAGGCTCATAGTCAAAGCTAGCATATCCTTTTGTGCTTGATTTTAACTTGTCATAAAAGTCCATAACAATCTCGTTCATCGGTATATCATACTCAAGTAAAACACGTTCTGGCGTTATGTAGTCCATCTTGGTTTGCATACCACGGCGGTTGTTTAGAAGCGTGATGATATTACCCAAAAATTCGGTCGGTGTGATAATGGTTGATTTGACATACGGCTCTTTTATGTGTTCGATTTTATTGACGGCAGGAAGTTGGCTTGGGTTTTGAATTTGTGTTATGACACCGTCTGTTTGCACTACTTCGTATGTAACGGTTGGCGCGGTTGCGATTAAGTCTAGGTTAAACTCTCTCTCCAAGCGCTCTTTTACGACTTCCATGTGAAGCAAGCCTAAAAAGCCCACCCTAAAGCCAAATCCTAGTGCGATAGAAGTTTCAGGCTCGTAGCTTATCGAGCTGTCATTTAGCTTTAGCTTATCAAGCGCGTCGCGCAGATCTTCAAATTTATCGGTTTCTATCGGATAAAGTCCTGCAAACACAAAAGGTTTTGCCCTCTCAAAGCCGCCTATGGGCTCTTTTGTAGGGGTTTTTGCCGAGGTTATGGTATCTCCGACTTGCACATCACTAACATTTTTAAGACCTAAAACCACTACGCCTACTTCGCCTGAATTTATGGCAGAAGTTTTTATAGGAGCTATCGGGTTTGGATACATTATGTCTAATACGATGTGTTTTTTACCTGTTCCCATGACTAAAATTTCATCGTTTTTTGAAATTTTACCGTCATATACGCGAACAAGTGCAAGTGCGCCAAGGTAGTTATCAAACCAACTATCATAAATCAGCGCCTTTGTCGGGGAATTTTCATTTGAAACAGGAGCAGGGATCCTTGTAGATATAGCTTCAAGTAGCTTGTCTATGCCGATACCGCTTTTTGCACTAACTTCGATAGCGCCTGAGCAGTCAAGTCCGATGATGTGTTCGATCTCGTTTTTTACGCGCTCCGGGTCTGCTGCAGGGAGGTCTATCTTGTTGATTACGGGGATGATTTCTAGGTTGTTTTCAAGTGCGATGTAAACGTTTGCTATCGTTTGAGCTTCAACGCCTTGGCTAGCATCAACAACAAGCAATGCACCCTCACAAGAGGCAAGGGAGCGACTAACTTCATAGCTAAAGTCCACGTGTCCGGGAGTGTCGATAAGGTTAAATACGTAGTTTTCTCCATTAAGCTTATAGTCTAGTCTTACGCTTTGGGCTTTTATCGTGATACCGCGCTCTTTTTCTATATCCATAGTATCCATGATCTGCGATGTCATCTCGCGGTCGCTTACTGCTCCACACTCTTGGATAAGGCGGTCTGCAAGCGTGCTTTTACCGTGGTCGATATGGGCTATGATGCTAAAATTTCTGATGTTTTTCATACAAATTTTTACTTTATGTTAAATTTTTTGGCTTTTATATTGCCTAAATTTCAATTAAAAAGCGATAAATTAAGAGTTAATCATAAAATAGATAGATAGCAAAAATAGAAATTTATTTTGATTTTGTCTGTGCGTTTTGCTATATTGGCAAGTGGAGCAATTTTAAAGGCAAAATAGTATAGAAGCAGTTTGTGGGGATTAGTGCGCAAAGAGCGTATCGGGAAAATACCGCAAAAACAAGGCTGAGGCGATGGAGATGATATGCGGTATAGAGTATACGGCTAAGAGAGTGGACATCGATACAAACTATGAAAAGGTGCAAAATCACTAATTTTTGACGTTCGCAGGTTGTAAAAATTCGCCCAAGAAAAAAGGATGTAGTGATGTGGCTAGTGAAGCTATTTTTAAGGTGTATTTTATCGAAAATTCTTTGCTTTCAGAGCAAGTAAATTTGGTTGAAATTGCTAAGCAAATCGGGTTAGACGAGAGTCAAACACCAGAAATTCTAAACTCAGACAGATGCAAGCAAGAGATAAGCGACGATGAAGAAAAAGCCTATAAAATGGGTATTTCGGCGGTGTCATTTTTTATCATTGATGATAAATTTAGCATATCAGGAGCGCAAGGAACACCAGATATGCCAGAAGTGATAAAAGGGCAAAAGCTATTCTTTTATATCGCCATCAAGCTCTATACTTACACGTTTGCCGATGTCTTTTAGCTTGCTAAATTCTTCTATGAGTTTTGGTGCGTCATCAAGGCTAATCGCAAATGTCCAAAGATAGGTAAGCACGGAGTAGATATGTCCTGCGTTTGCGTTGTTGCTTGATAATAAAAATATGGCTAGGCTAAATAGTATCGCCGCACTTACGCCGATGATAAAAAAGCTCATCGCTTCGCGGTTTGAGATGCGAATACGAAGGCGTGAAAGTATGCCGTAGTGACGCGTAAGTATGTACTCATCGCCTGCATTTATGCGTTTTGCTTCGCGTTCAAGTTGGTTGTTTAGCTTTAGATAAAGCCTTTCGTTTTTGGCGATATACTTTGGCAGTAAAATAGCAAATATAACAATCAAAACGCAAACTGCCAAACCCACGTAAAACTCGATAAATAAAAGCATTATCGCTGAGCCAAATATCGAAACAGCCAAGGTAAAAAGCATAGGGAAGTGTTGCTCGAAAAAGTCTACAAACTCACGTGATAAATTTGCTCTAGCAATGATAGTGCTTTCATCTTTTTTGGCTCGTTTTTCACTCATGATGACGCTTACGGCTAGTTCTGCGTAAATTTTGGTAAAGACCTGCGTATCCACTCTGCGTCTAACAGCGCCCAAGCCCCAGCCGATAAATACCATCGCCGAGTAGCTGAGTGCTAGTAGGATGTTGCCATCCACTATCGCGTTTATAGCGATACCGGCAAGTATAGGATAGACTAGAAATAGTCCATTTTCAGCTAGAACTAAGCTAAAAGTGAAAAACAGCCTTTTAAAATTTTGTTTTGCTATAAAAAGCAGGGTTTTAAAAGCGCTTGGCTTCATAAAATCCCAGCCCTATCTTCGCTTAGTCCGTTTTCGTTTAGATAGTAGATTTTATCCGCGACATTTCGCACAAATTCTTTATCGTGAGATACGATGATTTGGCTTATGTCAAGGCTTTTTAGTATCTGAGTCAGTCTTGTTTGCATCTTAAAATCAAGCGCAGTCGTAGGCTCATCAAGTAGTAAAATTTTAGGCTTAAAGATAAGCACTCCAGCAAGCGCAACTAGCTTTTTTTCGCCACCTGAGAGGTGAAAGACTATCTTGTCTTTTAGGTGCCAGATACCAAAATGCTCTAAAATTTCTCTTGTTTTTTTCACCGCTTCATCTTTGTCCACACCTCTTGAAAGGAGGCTAAATGCCACGTCCTCAAGCACCTTTGGGTAGATGAACTGATCGTCGCTATCTTGAAAAAGATAGCCTATCTCGCCCCTATATTTTTTAAAGCTATCAAGATTTAACATAGGTTCGTGAAACAGCTCGATGACACCGCCACTAGCGTTTCTAAGCCCTGCGATAGTCTCAAGAAGCGTGGTTTTGCCTGAGCCATTTGCGCCGATTATGGCTATCTTTTCTTTATGTGAGACGTTTAAATTTACTCCGCTAAATAGTAAATTTTCATTTGCAGATACTGATAAATTTCTGATAGTCACCGAACAGCTCAAACCAAAACTCCAACTCTAAAAATCACTGCCACCAAAACAGAAGCAAACAGTATAATATCATAAAAACCTATCTTTTTTGCCCCGTCAAGCTCATAAAATTTACACTCGAAGCCACGCGTTATCATCGCTTTTTCAAGCATATTTGCACTGTGAAACGCCTTTAAAAATAGCATAGCAACGACGTTCGCGTATGTTTCATAGGTAAAAAGCGAGGTTTTACGCACAAAGGCACGTGCTTTTAGCGTCATTTTTATCCTTGAAAGCTCGCTCGTTAGCATCTCGATAAATCTAATGCTAAAGTAAACCAAGTAGCTTACCTTTCCACCAAGTCTTAGCCCTGATACGCCTCTTGCGATGTCGTAGTAGTTCGCGCCATAAAAGAGCAGTCCGCCAAAAAGCAAGATGAGGTTTGACCTTATAAAGATAAGTAGGGCTAAGTCGTAGTTTTGTGATAGCATGACGCTAAGTGCGACAAAAACGATAAATAAATTTAGAAAGACAACCCTCTTTATAACGGCAAAAATGATGCTGAAATTTAGGGCAAAAAGAAGCAGTAATGGCAAAAGAAAACTTGCATAAATAGTGCTTGAAAGTGCGACAAATAGACTAAATATACTAAAAGATACTATCTTTATAGAGGAATTCATCTGCGCCTTTTTATGATATAAAGTGCGCCAAAAACTGCGAAAATGATAGCAAGTGAGCTTATAAATTTAAGTATAAAATCGCTCTCTTGTGGCTCATCTGCTGCTACGTTTGACATATCAGCTACGAAATTTATGCGCTTTTCGTGCGCTAGTGAGCCATCGACGAAAATTTCAAATTTATCCGCCTTTATCTCCAGCCTAGCCATGCCTTTATCATCAGTTTTTGTGCTTTGTATCACCTTGCCATCCGCTATGATGCTGACATCACACCCCTTGCAAGGCGAACTTGCGCCAAAGTAGCTCTTTATCTCTACGAAATTTCCATCTTGTCTAGCAAAGACTTTAAGCGCGTGAGCATCTGCGAAATTTAGAAATAGCACAAAAACTAGCCAAAATTTCATCTAAGCAGATCCTTGTTTACCTTATATATAAAGCTGATACCAAAGAGACTTATCACTCCCTCTATAGCCATGAGAGCGAAGTTTGAAGCTAGAGCAATACCTGCGACGGCTACAAATTCCTTGCCATTGAGCACCAAAACCGCGCTTAGCGCAAGGGCTGAGATGAGTATGGGCGCAAAACCAGCTAAAAACCAGCATAGCTTTTGATACTTAATAAACGAAAGTCGTAAAAAGTACCTTCCTAAAATCGCAGGAAGCGCGAGAACTAGCAGATTTACTCCAAGTACACTTATGCCACCGTATCCAAAAAACAGAGCTTGTAAAAATAGCGCGATAAGTACCGCAAGAATGGCGTTTATACCCAAAAATGCGCCGACCAAGCCACTTAAGATAAGGTGTATAGAGGTTGGGCCAAGCGGTACGTGGATAAATGAGGCGATAAAAAATATCGCACTCATACAGGCGATTTTAGGTATATCTTTAACCTCTAGCTTATAGACTAGATACGCGCTAAGTGCGCCAGCTACGACGTTTGCAGGAATTATTATTTCGGGGATTAGCACCCCTTCGCTTATATGCATTACTTATACTCTTTGGTCTCTACCCAGATGACTCCGCCTATCTCCACCGGATACTCTTTGCCATCCTTTTTGATAGTCTCATCATCCTCTATAAGTGCGGCAAAACCCCACCATCCAGCAAGTGGCATAACAAAGCTAAACTCACCTCTCTCGTTTGTCTTGACCTCTTGTGTGATGAAGTCCTCGCCTGGTGCCTTTACCTTGCCCTTGTCGTTGTAGTACTCAACCTCGACTATCACGCCCTTTGCTGGCTCGCCCTTGTATAGCACGACACCTGTAAAGATATTGCCCTTATATAGCCCATAAGGTCTGGTTAGTGGCACTATCTCAGCCTTTAGCCCTATAGGCTCATCCCAGCCCTCGCCAAAGCCATATGCGTTTACTACGGTTTTGCTTATGTGTCTTATAAATGTATCCTCGGCAGGCTCAAAATACGGTGCAGGATCTACGAAAAACTGATAAACTCCAGGCTCTTTTATCTCATAAGTAGCTTCGTGATACCTAAACTCGCCCTCTTTTTTCTCTACCAAATTTGTAAAATTTTGCTTTTTACCAGCGGTAAATACCCCAGCCACCTTTGGCTTTTGCATATCCATCATCTCATTTTCAAAAGGATGGTTAAATTTATAAACTATCTTTTGAGTCGCATTTGACTGATCATCTATCGTAGAATTTGATGGTAAAACCACGCCAAAGTGTGCAAACGCTGAAGTAGCGCAAAGAAGCATCGCTGATATAAGTGTTTTATTCATTTATTACCCTTTCAAAAAAAATATTACGAAATTATGCAGGTTAAATACTTAAAAATAGCTGATATAAAATTATTTTTATTGTAACTATTGACATTACAACAAAAAGTGGTTATACTTCGCTCATCAGCTATAACTAATATCATTACAACAAAAAATTTCAAGGAGAAAAAGATGAAAAAAGTAGCTGTTATAGGAGCAAATGGACAAGCGGGAGCTAGGATAGTAGATGAGGCGCTTCGCCAAGGATACGCAGTAACTGCGGTGGTGAGAAATAAAGAGTATAAAAACGACAAAGCAGGCGTGATATATAAGGATATAATGAGCCTTGAAAAGGCTGATTTAGCTGGATTTGACGCGGTGATAACTGCGTTTGGTACGTGGAGCGATGAGACTAGACACCTGCATACTGACGGTCTTTTGCACGTGGCTGACCTGCTAAGTGGTACTGATACACGCCTTTTGGTGGTTGGCGGTGCTGGTAGCTTGTATGTGGATGATGCTTTGAGTGTGAGACTTATCGATACGCCTGAGTTTCCAGCTGAGTATAAGCCAACGGCAAATGCGATGGCGCAGGGGCTTGACGAGCTTAGAAAGAGAGATGATGTAAAGTGGACTTATCTATCTCCAGCGGCTGAGTTTGAGGTGGATATGCCAAGAACTGGTGAGTATATCGTGGCTGGTGAGAAATTTACGCTAAATGAGAAGGGCGAGAGCGTGATAAGCTACGCTGACTACGCGATAGCGATGGTGGATGAGATAAAAAATGAAAAATTTATACAAAAGCGCTTTAGCGTACTTGAGAAGTAAGGAGTTAAAATGTCAAACTACAAAATTGTATCAACCAAGAATGAGCCAAGAGTTGAGCTAAAAGAGGCTCTAAATTTAAGCGGCTGTGAGCTATCTATAAATGAATTTGGCGCAAACGTGAGTGTGCCATTTGTTCACTCGCATAAGCAAAATGAGGAGGTTTATCTAGTGCTTGAGGGTGATGGAGTGCTATTTATAGATGGCGACGAGGTAGAGGTAAAAAAGGGCGATGCTATCCGTATAGATCCAGCTGGAAAAAGATGCTTTAAGGCAGGAAGTAATGGTATGAAATATATCTGTATCCAAGCCAAAAAAGATAGCTTAGAGCAGTTTACTATGAGTGATGGCGTGATAAATGAGGACGTAAAGCCTAGTTGGTTGTAAAATTTAAAAGCTTCGACGGCTAAATTTGATATATTTACTCACTCAAAGCAGACGCGACGCCCTAACGGCACTAAAAATAGGCTTCACTTCGTTTAGCACTATTTTTAGGCGCGTAGCTTTTCGCTCATAAAATATCAAATTTATCTAAAAAGTAACCTTGAAATAAATATTCAAGACAGAGTGGGTATAATTTAGTTAAAATCACACCGTTTGCAAGTGTGCATACGTGTTGTATGTAACCTCAGCAAATGGTAAGATTTTGATTAAAAGATATTCGGTATGGGGAATTTAAATGCAAATAGGACAAAAATTTTCTATCGCTATTCACATCTTACTTAGCTGTGAGTATTTTAAAGATGAAAAAAATACAAGCGAGTTTTTGGCTGATACGGTGGGGACAAATCCAGTCATCATAAGAAACATCATAGCGCTTTTAAAACGCTCAAATTTAGTCATAACCAGAGCCGGGGTAGGTGGCATAAACCTAGCAAAAAGCCCAAGTGAAATTTCACTGTTTGATATATTTATGGCGGTAAACGATGGCGAAAGGGATATATTTAAAATTCATAAAAACTCACCACCACCTTGTCCGCTTGGAGGTAAGATCCAAAGTCTTTTAACACCAAAATTTAAAAGTGCCCAGCAAGCTATGTTTGATAGTCTTGCTAGCGCGAGTTTACAAAAATTACTTGATGAGTTAAATTTTGTGGAGTAAAACGAGTCTGTTTTTTAGCCTCGTTCATAAAATTTAAAATAGTGAGTTTACGCTCTCGTTGTGATAAATTCTTCTTATGGTTTCACCAAAAAGTGGTGCTACGCTTAGCACTTTTATACAAGGAAGCTCCTCTTTAAGAGGTATTGTATCAGTCACCACTAGCTCATCAAGATAGCCTTTGCCAAGGTTTTCATATGCGGCACCACTTAGCACCGGATGAGTACAAAATGCCATAACACTAGTTGCACCTTTTTCTTTAAAAACTTTTGCTGCTTTTACGATCGTTCCTGCTGTATCTATCATGTCATCTACTAGTATTACGTCTTTGCCGTTTACATCACCGATAACATTCATAACTTCGCTTTCGTTTGCTTTTTCGCGGCGTTTATCTACGATAACCATGTCAAGGCCTAAATTTTTTGCCAGCGCTCTTGCGCGTGCAACACCGCCTACGTCAGGGCTTGCTACGATTGGATTTGGTAAATTTTTTGATTTTACATAATCGGTAAACACAATGCTTCCATAAAGGTTATCTACCGGTATATCAAAAAAGCCTTGAATTTGACCGGCATGTAAGTCCATGGTAACTACTCGGTTTATACCTGCTGCTTGCATCATGTTTGCTACAAGTTTTGCGGTGATAGGCACTCTTGGAGCTGCTTTTCTATCTTGTCTAGCATAGCCAAAGTATGGGATAACTGCAGTGATCGAGCTAGCAGAACTTCTTTTTAAAGCGTCTGTTAATATTAAAAGTTCCATTAAATTTATATTTGCAGGGGCGCAGGTCGGTTGGACGACAAACACATCTTTTCCTCTTACGCTTTCGCCGATTTGCACACTTATTTCGCCATCGCTAAAACGCTTAATGCTTGCTTCGCTAAGTGGCAGGGAAAGATATTGCGCTATTTTTTTAGAAAACTCAGGATTGGCCGTTCCTGAAAAAATTTTATAACCTCTCATTTTTATAACCTTTTTTGGCATGAATTAATTCATATAATTT
>NZ_LIWF01000021.1:0-15201 GCF_012978615.1 Campylobacter sp. RM9328
TGCTGATAAAGCTATGGATGAACAGATTAAAATTCTTGATACTATTAAAACCAAAGCTATCCAAGCAGCTCAAGATGGTCAAAATAGTGATTCTAGAAGAGCTCTTCAAAATGATATCTCAAGACTTCTTGAAGAGCTAGATATGATAGCTACTACTACAAGCTTTAATGGCCAACAACTCTTAAATGGTAACTTCTCTAATAAAAACTTCCAAATAGGTGCTTATAGCAATGAGACAGCCAAAGTAAGTATCGGTGCTACAAACTCAAATACAATTGGGCATACTAGGTTTGAGACTACGAATAATGCGATATTTTCATCTATTTCAACACTATCAGGCGTAGCAGTTAAATTAAGCGGAATTGATGGTTACCCTGGCGGTTATGAATTTCAAAAAATAGATAATGAGACATTTAAATCAGATGGCTACAAAGCTGTAGCTGAAATGATGAATGGCGTAAGCGATAAAACTGGCGTAAAGGTAAATGTAAATAATACTCAAATTTTGGGTGTTGTAGCTGCAGGTACCGTAAGGGATTTAATCATTAATGGCGTTAGTATAGGTAATGTAACTGTAAAAGCTAATGATAGTGATAACGCTCTAATTGGAGCAATTAATGCTAAAAAAGATGAAACAGGCGTAGAAGCTAGTTTGGATAACGGAAGACTAGTCTTAGCTGCTAAAGATGGTAGAGCTATAAGAATAGCAGCATTCTCTACTGGTGCAACTACCGTGTTTAGCGCCAAAGTTGGTGCATCCTTAGGCGGTCCAGCGCATAGTGCTGGTTTGGTTTATTTAGGAACTATCACATTTGTTCGTCAAGATGCTAGAGATATAAAAGTTGGTTTAAATAATATGTCTGTTGTGTCTGGTATGTCGGCAGCAGCTATAACTGTAGCTTCTATCGCTTCAGCAACTTATAATCAATCAAGCGTAAATTTAAAATATATGAATGCTGGAACAATTGATTTTGCTACCGCTAAGGCTATGGGATTTTTCGATGGTGGGTATTCTGGTGCTTATGGTCAAGCGGCTCAAGCCGGTGGGGTAAATACCTATGGTGGTGCTCAAGCTATGGTGGATGTAGCTGAATCAGCTAGAAAAACATTAGATAAACTAAGAGCAGATCTAGGTTCAGTCCAAAATCAATTAGTAGCAACTATCAATAACATCACAGTTACCCAAGTCAATGTCAAATCAGCTGAAAGTCAGATAAGAGATGTGGATTTTGCTAGTGAGAGTGCGAATTTCTCTAAATTCAATATCCTAGCTCAAAGTGGTAGCTACGCCATGAGCCAAGCTAACGCCGTCCAACAAAATATATTAAGATTGTTACAATAATTTAATCTGTGCTTCGCACAGGTTTAAATTATTTTTTTATTTCTTTACTTCGCAGACTAGCAAAGCTAGTCTTTGCGACAAAATTTTCGCAATAGCAAAATAACCTTAAATGGTTGTTTTGTGGCGAAAATTTGGAATATGACCCATTCCCTTGATCCCACCTAAAGCCCCACTTCGTGGGGCGCCCCAATTCTTTGCCCGAAATTTTTTAGAAATTTGAATTTTAAATTTATATTTCTTTTTTTGCGGATTTAAATTTTTGAAATATGAGAGAAATCTAAATTTTTCTTTTCTTTTTTAAGTGGGAAGGGGTACCCCATTTATGGGGACTTTAGTGTTTGCTACTTTAGCATGGACTTTGTTCGTGCGTTAAAAGTAGATAAAAATAAAAAGCGCTTTTTTGACAGATGAGTAGCGTAACAGCAAAAACGATGTAAATCATCGTTTGCGACGCTACGAAAGATAGCAACACCTTGGCTTCCCTCTTAATATTCCAAATTTTCGCCGTCGTTTCATCTACAAGATGGCGCCTATTGCGAAAATTTTGTAAAAGCCTTTCAAGGTGCTGTGCTAAACACAGATTTAACTAATTTTATTAAAAACTCTTTTGAGTTTTTAATAAATTTTAAATTTACTAAAAAAGATTTGGGGTGGATAATTGGAGGTACCCCACGCAAGTGGGGCTTTAGTGCGGGGTCAAGCCGATGGGGCTTGCCGCAAACGGCGACTTGTTGCCGTGCGGAGTTAAAATAGTTTGCTACTTTAGCACGGACTTTGTTCGTGCGCTAAAAGTAGGTAAAAATAAAAAGCGCTTTTTGACAGCTAAATAAGTATTTAGGGCTATTTTGCTATTGCGAAAATTTTGTCAAAATTCATAATTTTTGCGTTAATTTGGTATTGATATATTTGGAATAATAATTGCTTAAATTATGGAAATTAATATAAAATGCTTAAGATTAGGGGCTTGTGATGAAGATTATAAAAATCACGCTTTTATCGCTTTTGATAGCGGTTGCGGCTAAGGCTGCGGCGATTAAAGATTTGGCTAGTGTTGTAGGTGTGCGTGACAACCAGCTAATCGGTTATGGTTTGGTAGTGGGGTTAAATGGAACAGGCGATGGTAGTAGTAGCGAATTTACCATTCAATCACTATCAAATATGCTTCAAACAGTAAATGTAAAAATAGATCCAAATGATATTAAATCCAAAAATACCGCCGCTGTGATGGTAACGGCCAAGTTACCGCCATTTGCTAGACAAGGAGATAATTTGGATGTAACTGTTAGCTCTATTGGTGATGCGAAAAATTTAATTGGCGGGACGCTTTTGCTAACTGCGTTAAAAGGTGTTGATGGTGATATTTATGCTTTGGCGCAAGGGGCTTTGACACTTGGTGGCTCTACGGCAAAAGGCGGTAATCATCCAACGGTTGCAACTATAATGAGCGGGGCTTTGGTAGAAAAAGAGGTTGTATATGATATCTATAATAAGCCAAATGCGAATTTAAGTTTAAAAAATTCTAGTTTTCAAACTGCGATTGATATGCAAAATGCGATAATAGCGAAATTCGGCGCTAATTCGGCTACGGCTTTAGATCCTAGGACTATTAGCTTAAATAAGCCAGATAGGATTAGTATGGTTGAGTTTTTGGCTAGCGTGCTTGAGATTGAGATGGATTATAAATCTGAAGATAAGGTGATTATAGATGAGAGAACTGGAACGGTAGTTAGTGGGGTTAATATCAAGGTTGAGCCTGTGATTATCTCTCATGGAGCTATCACAATACAGATTGATGATGGTGGATATGATCCGGCAGCTATGGCAGCAGGTGATGTGGATATCGGAAATGTAGCGATAAATACAAATACAAATATGATAAAAATCAATCAAAAAGATATAACAGTTGCTAATATTACAAGGGCTTTAAATAAGCTTGGTGCTACGCCAAAAGAGATAATAGCAATTATTGAGAATTTAAAACGCGCCGGAGCGATTCACGCTGGTGTGGAGGTAATATGATGAGAGTAGATAATACTATGGCTTTAAATGCCTATAATATGGCAAATACCCAAAATTTAGGCAGAGAAAAAGCAGTTGATGATGCAGCGCTAAGAGAGCAAACTGATGCTTTTGAGGCGTTTTTGGTTAAGGAGGTTTTAGATATTGCGTTAAAAAATGAAAATCCGCTATTTCCAAAAGATCCAGGGGATAAAATTTACAATTCTATGTATAATGATGCGATTAGCAAGTCTTTAAGTGGTGGATTTGGGTTTTCGCAGATGTTGTATGATTTTTTAAAAGAGAGAGCCTAAATAAAAGTTGAATTTTTCCGATTTAGCCTAAGTAAATTAGCTAAAAGGAATTATAATGATAGGTTCTATAAAAGCAGGCGCTATCTATAATAGCAATGTAATAACGCCAAAAAATGAAGATAAAAAAAACCAAGAAATATCACAAACTCAAAGTAGCAATAATAGTAGAATAAAAGAGTTAGCCGCACAGATAAAAAGCGGAGAGTATAAGGTGGATATAAACGCCCTTTCTGAAAAAATCGCTGATTCTTTAATGTAGTTTTGTTTTGCTTCTTTGGGGTATCAAAGGAGCAAAATTATGGTAAAACGATATTTAGATGAAGCGATATCAGAGCTTAATGAGTTAATTTCAATCACAAATCAAGATATACAAAATATACAAAAAGCTGACCACTCATGTGTAGATGAACACACTAAGAAAAAAAATGAGTTAGTCCGCAAATTCGAAAAGACAAAATCACAATTAGATAGCGAGTTAATCAAATTAGCACAAGCAAATAGCGGAACAGATCTTGCTAGTATCTTATCAGATGAAATAAAAGATAAGCTAGGTGAGTTAAAAAGCTCTTTAGAGTTACTTCAAAAAGTCAATAAAGAGTATGCGAAATCCGTAGTAGTAGTAAAGGAATTTTACGACTCATTGCTTAAAGCGATGTTAGGAGCGCAAAATGGCGCTAGCTCGTATGGCGATGATAAAGGCTCTAGCCTAGCTGATGCTGAAAAACTACTTAAATTAAGGGTTTGATATGGGAATTTTCGATTCTTTATATACAGGAGTAAGTGGGCTAAATGCGGCTCAAATTCAAATTCAAGTAACAGGTCAAAATATCACCAATGTAAATAGTGATTACTACACACGCCAAAGAGTCGTCCAATCAGCTGCTAATCCGTTGCACTCCACGCCTGGCGATATCGGTCTTGGGACTAAGGTTGATACTATTATTAGAATTCATGATGAATTTACCTTCACCAAGCTTAAAAATTCAGCTTCAAATAAAGAGAGCACCGCTTATAAAGAGCAGATTTTAAAAGAGATTGCTCAAAGATTTCCGGATTTACAAGATACTGGTTTGTTAAATGATATCCAAAATTACTACCAAGCGTGGAATGATTTTGCTTCTCACTCGTATGAGTCAAGCCAAAAGGCAAATTTGTTAAATATCACTACAACTTTGACAAATAGGATAAATGATACAGCCTATCAATTACAAAACATTCACTCAAAAATCAATGAAGATATAGTTTTGGCAGTGGATGAATTTAACCGCTTAGGTCAGCAAATCGCTGATTTAAATAAGCAAATTCAAGCCGCAGAGACCAAAGGTGGCACGGTGAATTCAAATGATTTAAGAGATAAGCGTGATCAATTAGAAGCCACAATGGCAAATTTAATGAATATCTCTACATTTAAAAATGATATACTATCTGATAGCAGATATGGTGGTAGTATGACTGACCAAGGCAGGGATTATACTCTTAGTATCGATGGTATAACTATAGTTGAAGGGACAAATTTTCACCCACTAAAGCTAGATACGCAAGGATCAAAAGATGGATTTGCTACGATTTATTATGAGTTAAATGATGAAACTAGAGTAGAGATGAGTAGCAAAATCACCAATGGCAAAGTAGGCGCTATGCTAGATATGCGTGGTAGAAATCTTGATGGTGAGGGGAATTTAACCGATGGGACTATCACTGATTTTAGAAATAATTTAGATACCTTTGCTACTACCATGATAGTAAATACAAACAATATCTACGCTCTATCAGCTCAAAATTCCATGACAAGTGTGGATGTCAAAAATATGCTACCAGAGACGCCACTACAAAATCACAGCTCATATATAAAAAGTGGTAGCTTCACTGTAAATGTGTATAATGCCACAGGTCAAGTAGTCGCTACAAAAACTATAAATATAGACGCTTCAACTACGATGGATGATACAAGGCAGGGTAATTCTATTGTATCGCAGTTTAACTCAAATATAGATGGAAATAACGATAATAACTTAAATAATGATTTGGATGATTATTTTGAGGCGATATATACTTATGATGAGAAAAACGGCACCGGGCATTTGGGATTTTTGCCTAAACAAGCCATAGGGGAATATACTATATCAATTGAGGATAATGGGACAAATTTCGCCGGTGTGTTTGGTATGAGTCAATTCTTTGAAGGTGATAAGGCTGCAAATATGCAAGTAGAGCAAAGCCTAAGAGCCGATAGCTCTAAAATCAAAGGAAACAAAGCCCCAATCGATGGCGATAACACAATGGCAAATGAGATGATACAACTTCAAACTAAGCAAATAGATTTTGTCAATAAAGATGGTAGCGTGAAGAATGAGAGTATAGTTGGGTATTATCGATATTTGACTTCTGATATAGCTAGTAGGACTGAATCGGTAATAGCACTAAATTCAACTAATCAATCTCTATATGCTAGTGTATATGCCGAGCATCAAAGCATTAGCGGGGTAAATATGGATGAGGAGTTATCAAATTTAATCCGCTTCCAAAGCAGCTATGGAGCCGCAGCTAAGATTATAACCACGGTTGATCAGATGCTTAATTCGCTTTTGAGTATTAAACAGTAATGAATAGGCTCAAAATTGCCTTAGATGATGAACTATCTAGGGCAAATACCGCTGATGGATTGTATAGTGCTGCTGATCCACTTCAAGTCGCTACTAAATTTAAAGATAATATTGGTATAACGCTTATTTGTGCTCTTTTTGCTTATGGTAATGCCAAGGCTATTGTGAAGTTTTTAAATAGTTTGGAATTTGATATTTTAAATTTAGATGAAAGTAAAATTTATGATTATATAACCAAAAACAGTTGGCTATATAGATTTCAAAATAGTGTTGATGTAGCGCAAATTTTCATCACTATATCTAGGGCTAGAGAGCTAAATTTAGAAGAGATAATCGCTAAAAATATGCGAGATAACAAGATAATTTATGGTATAAATGGGCTAATAAAATCGCTATATAAATTAAATAATTATCGATCCACTGGGTATGAGTTTTTCTTTGGTAAGGTCTTTGATAATGAGCCAAAAAGCCCATATAAACGCTATAATATGTGGCTTAGATGGATGGTAAGAGATAGCGATATTGACCTTGGGGTCTTTAAAAATATCGATAAATCAAATTTAATCTTGCCACTTGATACTCACACTCACAAAGTCGCTCAAGCAATCGGTCTGTGCGATAGAAAGAGCTATGACTATAAGGCCGCAGAGCTAATTAGTAATAATCTTGCGATTTTTGATCCTAATGATCCGATTAAGTATGATTTTGCTCTATATCGCATTGGGCAAAGTGGTGCTTTAAAAGGGTTTTTGGAGCGGATAAAAGGGTAAATTTAATAAAAACTTGCTAATATAAGGGCTAAAAAATATTTAGGTAAAACTATGGAGACAAAACTTAAAAATCTTAAAAAATCTACAAAAAAGTTACAAACATTAACTCAAAGTCAAAGATCAAATTTGATAGAAAACATAGCTAAGGCAATAGAGCAAAATATAGATAAAATTATAAAAGCTAATGCTATAGATCTACAAAATGCCAAAAATCTAAGCCCAGCACTTCAAGATAGATTGAAATTAGATGAAAAACGCATTATAAATTTGGCTAAAAGCTTAAGAGATATAGCGTTATTAAAAGATCCAATAGGCAAGATTAAAGATGGTTGGATAACCCAAAGTGGCTTAAAGATAGAAAAAATTAGCGTTCCGCTTGGAGTGATCGCTATCATATATGAATCTCGCCCAAATGTAACGGCTGAAGTGGTGGCTCTAGCTATTAAAAGTTCTAATGGATGTGCGTTAAAAGGTGGCAAAGAGGCTATAAATTCGAATTTAGCTCTTGTGGAGATTATTAAAGATAGCTTAAAAGAGTATGGCGGTTGTGTGGAGTATTTTGATATCAGTAGAGATGAGATTATCGATTTTATTAGAATGGATAGATATCTGGATTTAGTGGTGCCTAGGGGAGGCGAGGGGCTTGTGAAATTTGTAAGTTCAAATTCTAGTGTGCCTGTATTAAAACATGATAAGGGCGTTTGCCATATCTATATCCATAAATCAGCAAATATCCAAAAAGCTCTAGATATCTGTGTAAATGCCAAATGCTCACGCCCGGGAGTCTGTAATGCTGCTGAGAGTGTGCTAGTAGATGAGGAGCTCTCTAGTGAGTTCTTGCCACTTTTGAAAAGTGAGTTAGATAAATTTGGCGTTATAATCCATGGTTGTGAAAAATCTAGCCAAATAATTGATTGCCAAAGAGCTAGTGATGATAGCTACTATAATGAGTATTTGGATTTTGAGATAAATTTAAAAGTCGTTAGCGGATTTGATGAAGCCATAGCTCATATAGATGAGCATAGTAGTGGACATAGTGAAGCGATAGTAAGTGATGATTATAGCGTCTGTGAGAGATTTCTAAGCTTGGTTGATAGTGCTTGCGTGTATGCTAATGCCTCAACTAGATTTAGCGATGGCGGGGAGTTTGGCTTTGGTGGTGAGATCGGTATCAGCACTGGCAAAATGCACGCTCGTGGGCCTGTGGGGGTTAGTGAGCTAACAACTTATAAATATATTATTAGAGGTGATGGGCAAATTAGATAATTACTCTAATTTAAATGTAAAAAACTCACTAATATATCCGCTATCACCTAGTCCATTATACTGCGTTATAGCTGCTTCTATATTGCCAACTTCTTGATATAAAAGCCCAAGAGCCAATCTAGCTTCGCTATAAGTTGGATTGGTGAGTTTAGCAAGTTCTAAATAACCAATAGCACTATCTGGGTGATTAGCCCCAATGCTTGCGACACTAGCTAAAAATAGCGTATTTGCGTCATCGATTTTTTCATTATTTATCAGCTCATTATAGATGGTATAGGCCTCTTCATATTGATTAGTAAATAGATCTATGTATGCTAGAGTGTATAGAATATCTTTAGTATTTTGAGTTGAAATTTTAAGATCTGCGACGATATTCTCACGCTCTTTATTTAATAATCCTGCGATTTGTAAAAGCTTGATATACTCTGTTCGTATGATAGATGCACCACCATATAAAGCGCCTTTATTTAGATTTGTTGTTAGGAATTTAAATTGTATATCTTTGGCGTAGTTTTTGATATCGTTGGTATTAAATCTAGTTGTTGAGTATATTATATTGGTTAATACATCATTTGGTAATTTCTCATTAAGTTTGCTTGTGGCTTGGGTGATTATCTCATCTCTTTTGGTTATGTAGGCTGCGATTATGTTAAATGCGATATTTAAGATATTATCATTTTTGTTTTGATCTAGCCAGTTATCTAGTGCGCTCTCATTGCTTTGAGTGAGCTGAATCATCGCTTTATAGATATTATTTGGTTCTAAATTTGGGTCTAAATCTATATTATCTAATACCTCATTTGTAAGCCGCCTACTCTCTTTGCCTATCATTTGAGCGCTCATTATAGCGTAAGCTCCAGCTATGTAATTTAGCGGATCTAGATGGTAGCTAGTCACAAAATGTTTATAAGCTAGAGCGAAATCGCCAAGCTGAGCAAAGGTAAGAGCTAGATTGAATTGGACAATTGAGTGGTTTGGGTATAGCTCTACAATCTCCAAAAAGTCGCTATTAGCCTCTCTTAAATTATTATTAAGTGCTTTGAATATGGCTTGAGATAGCATTGCGTTGGCTTTGGATACTGCTCCACTAGTCTTTAGATACTCATCAGCTACGCTATTTTCATCTACAAATAGGCTTAATCCGCCCTTTCTGATATACTCTATTGTCTGTTTAGGGTCAAATGCCTTATATGGAGTGAAATAAAATAGAATTTGATATAGTGTATTTTGGCTAAAAAATCTATTCATATTGTAGTTTTTTTGGGCTAAATTTATATCAAAAATCTCTGGATTTAATATAGTTTTTATAGGGTATGTATCTTTGACAAAAGTAGAATTATAGTCATTTAGCATTTTTAGGGTTTTGGCTGCTGATGAGAATTGACCAGTTTTAAGATCTATAAGAGATATGGATAGATGAGTTAATGGGGCGTTTTTCTCATCTATTAGGGCTTTATTTAGATATTGTTTTGCCTCTTTATACTCGCCAAGTCTTGCGTATAAAAGCCCAAGCGGTAGATTAGTATCATAATCTTGCGCAGCTTTAATAGCCTTAATAGCCTCTTTATCTTCGTGTAGGTAGCTTAGAATTTTAGATCTTAGATACTCTTTTTGGCTGGTGTAGTATTTAGAATCTGATAGGTCTAGTGTGTGTAAAGCCTCAATATAATAGCCACGATAGTAGCTAACTAATGCGTTATAAAACTCATATAAATTCACATCACTATCTCTATTTATAAAGGCATTTGCTAAATCTATATAGTATTTAAATAGCTCTTCATCGCCAATCTCTAAAGCACACACAGCGATATTGATAGCGCTTACTGTGATATTTTCGTTATTGCTAATGGCATCTTTAAAAGTCTCAATCGCCTCTTGAAATAGCCCTTGATTCATCTTAGATACGCCTAGATTATATTTTGATAAAGATTCATTATAAAGGGCGATATTTTCGTATAATTTTAGAGCTTCTACTTTGTTGCCACTTTCGTATAATTTGTTGGCTTTGATTAGCATGCTATCTATTTTAGAATTTTGAAATTTTTGCGTTATTGTCGGTGGTACAATAGGTTTTGGCTCTTCTTGTGTGATAGGCTGGGTAGGTGTTGGATCATCAGAAGAGCTAGAAATGGCTATGATGATAAGGATAATTAACAAAACAAAAGATGAAATAGCGATTATTATAAGCTTTTTATCAAATTTAAATTTAGACCCATAATTTATCTCTTCAGGCTCTTCTAACTTCTCTTTTTGAGCGGAATTTGAATTTCCATCAGAATTTACAGATGCCAAATTATCACTTTGAGAATCTATAGGGACAATATCATCATCAATAGATGAAATATCATCATTAGAATCGCTCTCTTTATCTAGTATTACTACCTCTTGTTGCTCTTTTAACTCATCAGCCACTTTAAATTCCTATTTTAAAAATATTTTTTCAAAACTTCTGGAATGGTTATTGTGCCATCGCTATTTTGATAATTTTCCATTATAGCAATTAGCGTCCTACCAACTGCTAGGCTAGAGCCATTTAGCGTATGTGCTAAGATATTTTTCTTATCATCTTTATATCTGATTTTGGCTCGTCTAGCTTGAAAATCACGAGTATTTGAAATAGAGCTAATCTCTCTATATTTACCCTGACCTGGTAGCCAAACTTCTAAATCAATTGTCTTAGCCGCACTAAAACCCAAATCACCGCTACACAACATCATATGACGGTGTGGCAAACCAAGAGCACTTAGCATATCGCTAGCACAACTTACCATCTCATCTAGCATAGCTTCACTACTATCAGCTTTAGTGATTGCTACTAGCTCTACTTTTTCAAATTGATGCTGTCTTATCATCCCCCTAGTATCACGACCCGCACTTCCGGCCTCTTGTCTAAAGCAAGATGAGTAGCAAGTCATCTTAATAGGCAATTTTTCAGCAGGGATAATCTCATCATTATAGATATTAGTTACTGGTACCTCACTAGTAGGGATAAGATATAGATCCTCTCCATCTACCTTATATAGATCATCGGCGAATTTAGGTAGTTGGCCTGTGCCATAAAGGGTATTAGAACTCACCAAAAACGGCACATTAACAAGCTCAAATCCACGGCTCATATTAAAATCAATCATGAAATTCACAAGCGCCTTTGATAGCCTAGCCCCATCACCCCTAAGAATTGTAAATCTACTCCCTGATATCTTAGCCCCAGTAGCAAAATCTAGCCAACCAAGCGCTTCGCCTAGCTCATGATGCTCTTTTGGCTTAAAGTCAAATTCCCTAGGACTTAAGACGCTTAATATACAGACATTATCATCTTCATCCTTACCTAATGGAACATCATCATCAATGATATTTGGCACACTTTTGGCTATTTTTTCTAAATTTAATTCTAGCTCACTTACTATGCCTAAGAGTGATTGAAGCTCTTTTTTGTTAGCATCTAGCTCTGATTTTAACTCGCTTATATCCTCTTTATTTTTAGCTTTTATGCCAAGTTCCTTGCTTTTTGCGTTTTGTATGGCTTGGATATTTTCTAGCTCAAGCCTTTTGGATTTAAGGTTATTGTAAGCTTCTAAAAGCTTAGCTAGCACCCCATCATCTACTTTTTTGGCTTTTAATTTGGCATTTAATTCATCATAATTTGTCTCGATTAATCTTAAATTTATCATATTTTTTCCTTAATAAATTCCCACAACATCTCTAACTTTGGCTATGATTTCATCTGAAGTTTTTTGAGCTTTTTTAGCCCCTTCTTTTAATATCTCTATAACCTCATTTTGGTTATTCATATAGTAATCAAATTTATCCCTAGCAGGTGCGAAATAGTTCCATACCAACTCATTTAAATAGGCCTTAAAATGCCCATATCCTTCGCCACCTTTGGCATATCTATCTTGTAAATTCCCTAGCTCATTTTCATTTAAAAATAGCTTAGCAATAGCATAGATATTACAATTTTGCCAATCTTTTGGCTCTTCAAGTGGAGTGCTATCAGTAACGATAGAGCCACACTGCTTTTTAAGCGTCTTAGCATCGCTAAATATATCAATTGTATTTTTGTAGCTTTTACTCATTTTAGCCCCATCAGTCCCTGGTATCGTGGCTACATTTTGAGCTACTTCGGCTTTAGGTAGAGAGAATATCTCTTTATAAGTGTGATTGAATTTAAGCGCTAAATCCCTTGCTATCTCTACATGTTGAATTTGATCTTTTCCTACTGGGACTATATCAGCATTAAATAGCAAGATATCGGCCGCCATCAATATCGGATAGCTAAATAATCCGTGATTTGCCTCTAAGCCTTTGGCTACCTTGTCTTTATAGGCGTGAGCTCTCTCCACTAGCCCCATCGGCGTAAGCTGTGATAAAACCCAATAAAGCTCTAAAACATCCTTAACATCGCTTTGAACCCAAAATGTAGAGCGATTAGGATCTATCCCAAGAGACAAAAAGGCCGCTGCTGCTTCTATGGTGTTGGCCTTGAGTGATTTAGCATTGCTTAAAGATGTCATCGCATGATAATTAGCTACAAATATAAACATCTCATTATCACTACTATTTTGTCTATCTATCATCGGCTTGATACTAGCAAAGTAGTTGCCTAGATGAAGTTTGCCAGAGGGCTGAAGTCCTGTTAGAATTCTCAAATTTTATCCTTTTAGATACTTTTTATTTAGCAATTTTATAATTTTTGTAGCTATTTGTTCAGGAGTTTTATCCTCCACATTTATGATTAAATCAGCCTTTTTGGTATATGCTTCATCTCTTTCTTTATGTAAAGCCTTAGCCTTAGCTAGATCGCTTAAAAGCGGTCTTTTGGCTATTTTTTTCTCTGCGTTTGGTGAGTTTAAGATACGCTCCATTATCTTATCAAAACTTGATTTTAGGTAGATTACCGTGCCTATTTTGTTTAAATTTTTAACCTTATAAAACCCGCCACCAGTAGATATCACAGCACCATTTACAGATTTTTCTAAAAATTTGGCTAAATTTTTCTCTATCTTTCTAAACTCAGCCTCACCATCTTCTTCAAAAATTTTAATAATCTTTTTATTAGCAAAACTCTCTATCAAGTCATCACAATCAATGGCAAAAACTCTCATTTTACGAGCTAAAACTCTAGCTACGCTACCCTTGCCAACGCCCATAAATCCAATTAAAATTATATTTTTATATGTCTGTCTCATTTTTTCCCTTATTTTTTGGTATTAAAATCACTGGAGTCCCGCTAAGATTAAATTTATCCCTAAGCTTATTTAACAAATATCGCTTATAGCTAAAGTGTAAAGATCTAGGCTTATTCATCACTAAGGCTATTTTAGGTGGGGCAAAACCAAATTGAGCCGCATAGAAAATCTTTACAACCTTACCATGATCTCTTGGTATAGGATGGATCTTTACAGCCTCTTCTATAAGTGCGTTTAGCTCTGAAGTTTTGATCCTTTGAGTGTAGTTTTGATATACCTCTTTTATGAGCGGATAGAGCTTATGAATTCGCTTTTTGCCAAGGGCAGATACGCTTATAATAGGCGCATAAGCTAAAAATTTAAATCTATCTCTAATCTCAAACGCCACTTTATCAAACTCACCATGCTCCTTATCCCATTTATTTAACACAATGATAACACCAAGCTCAAATTTACCCACTAGTCCAGCGATTCTCTCATCAAGTTCAGTAAATGGCTCACTTGCATCAAGCACAAGCAAGGCAATATCAGCTACTTCAAGAATCTTTTGAGTGCGATTTAGGGCATATTTTTCTATCCCTTCTATCTTGCCACGCTTTCTAATCCCAGCCGTATCAACAAACTCAAAAACCCTACCATCATAAACAAAACTCTCATTAACAGGATCAATAGTCGTCCCAGCGATACTGCTTACTACGGAGCGATTATCATTGACAAGTGCGTTTAATAGGCTTGATTTACCTACATTTACACGCCCTACGATACCGACTTTGATATTTTTATTCTCATAATCTATAGCTTTATTATCTAAATCCAACTCGCCACTATCATTAAAATCATCTAAAAACTCATCAAATTCATCGCTATCAGCTTTTAAATTTGATTTTGGCAACTGCTTATAGATCCACTCGCAAAGCTCATCAACTCCAGTAGCGTGGCTTACAGAGAGATTAAAGACTACGCTAGCACCAAATTCATTAAATTCCCAGCTACGCTCTTCATCTTTTTTGCTATCGACTTTATTTACCACAAGCGCAATTGGCTTATTTAATTTTAATAAAGAGTAAAATAGCCTTTTATCCACATCATCAGGAAGCATCTTGCCATCTACCATAAAGATTATGATATCGGCGTATTTTGCGGCGTTTAGCGTGTTATTTTTGACATTGATAAATAGCTCATTACTCTCATCTATCCCACCGCTATCTATCAAAATACAGCTCTTATCATCTATTTGAATTTCAGTCTTATTTGTATCTCTTGTAGTGCCGCTAACTTCGCTAGTTATAGCAATTCTTTGCCTAGCTAAGCGGTTAAAAAGCGAGCTTTTACCAACATTTGGTCGGCCTACTAGTATCACTTCTTTCATAAATTTCCTTAGGGATTATTGGGGCTCATTATATCTAAAAGCGTATTAAGTATTAATAAAATTAAATTCCCAAAAGATCAAATTGTATATTTTAAGTCAAATGATATAAACCTGTGTGAAAATTTGAAGTATTAAAAAATAGAGCTATTGTATTACTATCATTTGTATCGTTTATTTATCACTCTACTTAGCTACCAAAACACTCTCTTCTCACCCTTAAAAAAGAAAATAAATTTCTTTAATATTTTAAATTTTCTCAAATAGTATAAGATAGATAGTAAACAGAGCCATACTAAACGCTAATGGCGACTTTAAACTAGCTATTAAAATATAGATAATATCCCAGATGA
>NZ_LIWF01000022.1:0-13458 GCF_012978615.1 Campylobacter sp. RM9328
TTTGCATTTCCGCCGGTCGTGATTGAGCCCGTGATATTTACATCGCCGTTTATCTCAAAGCTACCGCTACCGCCGCCGCTTCCTGCCGTAGCGATAGCGCCCTGTATGAGCGTATTGCCGAGCAGTTTTATACTAGCGCTCTTTACGGTCGTATCGGTTGCGGTTACATTCACGTTTTTAGCGGTCAAATTTGCGTTTTCGCAAGTGATGTTTATCTGTTTTGGGCTTGAAACGATCAGCGTGCTATTTGCCGTGTTATAGCTTATTTGCACGCCATCCTCAAAGGTGCAAATTTGCTCCTTTTCGTTTGTGTGCGGAGCTTCGTGCGAGCTTTGATATATTGAGCGTAAGATCACGCCTGAATTTAAGCTACCGCGAATGGGTAAAACTACCACTTGTTCGCCGACGCGAAGCGGGATAAAGGCTCTTGCGTAAGAGTTTGCCATTTGAATAACTGGTAAAAAATCAGTTACTAAATCGCCAAGCTTTACCCTTGCTCTATCAGCTCTTACTTCGCTTATTACGCCTATCTCTATGCACTCATTCATACTCGGCCTCTCTTAGATGTTCGCTGAAACTCGGCCTTCGCTTATTTGAAATGCTAAATTTGATCTCTTTAACATCTTCGTGTATGTCGTTAAGCTTTTGGCGACTTGCTTCGTTTGTGTTTTGAGCTATAGTCGTTAGCGCGTGAACGGCTAATGTGTTGTTGTTTATAGCTTCATTTGTCTTGATACTTAAATCTATCACGCGTTCGGTATTTTTATTTGCATTCTTGCTAAGCAGCCAAAAGATCACTACAAAGGCTACAAAGCCGAATATAACCATAAAGACAAGAAATTCATTTAGTCCCCACGCCCCGGCTAGGTTTATTAAATTTGCCGTCTCTTTTATCTCGTCGCTAATCGATACGTCCATTTTTATTCCTTTACTCCGATACATTGTTTTAGTCGGCTTTCACACTCATGGTAGTAAATCATCTTTGCCTTATGTGTTTCAAACGTGCCGTCGTTTACGGGCTTTACGGGCATTTGGGTATTGCACCTTACAGGCACGAATTTTTCTTTATATATGATATTTGGCTCTGGTATATGTTTTTCGGCACAGCCCGAAAGAAGCAAAGCAAATAACGCAAAAACAGCTAAATTTCTCATTTAAACAACTCCTTATAAGCCCTTAATTCGCCTTCACAGCTCTTGTCTTTGATATAAATTCTTTTTATTTTTTCCACCTCTTTTGACGGAGTGTTATCGATCTGCACCTTTGAAGCCTTGATAGCTTCGTTTTGAGAAGAAAGAGTGGCATCACAGTTCATTAAATTCGCTTTTAACGTAGCCTTATCTGTTGTTAGCTCATCGGTTTTTTTAGCTAGCTCTTTATTGCTCTTTTCTAAAATTTCATTTACGCTCATAAGTGAGCTTATTTTTACTCCTGCACCTATTAGTGCCAGAGTCAAAACCCCACACGCTCCAAGAGTGTAAATAAAAGGCTTGCTAAAAATACTCATTTTATACGCCTTTGTTATTTACGATAACTACTTTAAAATCGTTATCGCGGGTTAAATTTAAAAGCTCTTTTAACTTATCCCTGCTTTTTAAAATGCCTTTTTCGTTATATTCTGTGCCTATTAAGACGCAGCCTAGCGTATCCTTTGGATAGTTACCGCCGTGTATTAGAATACGGCGTTTTTTACTTACCGACTCGTTAAAAAGCAGCGGTAGCTCTCTTTGAAAGTCCGGGCTAAAAAACCATGTAGCCGTATAAGCTCCAGCCGGTATTCGCTTGTCTTGATTTGGCGTAGTCGTATCGGGACCTGCCGCTTCAAGCGTATAACCGCTTAACAAAATTTGGCTATCTTGCATGAGCTTAAACTCGCCGATTGTGCCATCATCTATGGTTTTAAAACGCTTTATCTCCAAAACTTTCATTATCACGCCTCCGCTAAAAATTCATTTTCCTCATCTCTATAAATATTTACTTCTATCAAAAGTGAGTATTTATAAAGACTATCCTCAAAACCATCAAAGCTTAAATTTGCCACCACGTCGTCCGCAAATAAATGAGCATTTTTGATGAACCTAGCCCTTATTTCGTCTATCTTTTCAAGAGCCGCAAAATTATCATCGGTTAGACTTCTGCTTGCAAAAACAATCCTAAACGCGGCTCTATCTTTTTTCCACTCCAAATTTTTAAGACTCTCAAAAATGATATAAACTCCGCCTTGCGGGCTTGCTTTTGAAATAGGCAAAGCCTCAGGCACCGCGCTTAAAACGTTTTGATATGTCTCTTTTAAATTCATTAAAGTCCTTTTAAACGGCTGCGTAATTAAACGCTGAGCCGTTTTTTGTTTGCGAGATTAGCGGCGAGTTTTTTATTTCATTCGTTGCTGATTTTAAAAGCACGATGTCCTCTTCGCTTAACGCTATTTTTAAAAAAATCTTTAGCCTAATAATCGCAAAGTCCATCATCGCCCACGTCTTGACGTTTCGTCCGCCACACTCTTCATCGACCTCATGACAAACTACGCTTAAAGCCTCGTCTGTAATCTCATTTGGATTAAACAAAACAGATTTAGCCCTGTTAAGAAGGGCTAGTTTAAACTCCTCGGAGTTTGACATCATACGCCGTCACCATCACTATCGGTCTCGCTCTCTTCGCTTAGCGTTACCCAGCTATCAACCCCTATCTCATAGTCGTTATAGACTTCAAATTTATACATTAGCGAGCTTTTCTCGTGGTCATACCACCTAACTCTTCTAATATCAAGTCCGATGCTCATAATTAGATTTTTAAGAGGCGTCATCAGGTATTTACTCTTTGGTACGAAATCAGCCACCACCAAAGGCACGCCAAGGACTTGATTTGCTCCGGTATTTAAAAGCACGCCAAGACCACCGTTTTTGTTGCCTATTTCTTTTTGATATGCCAAATAATCAAATTGAGATAAGATTATCACGCTATCCTTTACGGCATCCTCGCTACCTGCCATAACCATAGCGGTTAGCCTATCTAGCATCTTTGACTCTTTTTTGTGCTCCAGTTTCTTAACGCCAGATTTTTCTTTTGCCAAAGCAAACCAGCCCTTGTTTAGGTTTTTGAATTCTTGGTTGTTGTAGTCGTCCTTTTCGCCAACCATTCCTAAATTTTGTAGATCATTTGAGAAAGTCTTTGAAAAACTTTCAAAAGTTTCACTTTCAAAATTTGGATTATCGGCATTATCTTCAAGCGTATCTTGCGTGATATGCGTAAAAAGTTGGACTAGTTTGTTATCAAGCAAGACCGATTTTGCGCCTATCTTTTGCTTTTGTGTTTCTGTTGGCGCTTTGCCTGAAGCCACCCTAACTAAAACGCCGCTAGCAATACCCCAAACATCAAAGCTTTTTTGAAGCTTTTTTGTCTTGTCTATCGTGATTTTTGACAAAAACTCGCTTTTATCGACTATCGTATTTATGATTTTCCTTGACGCTTCGGGTCTTAAAACGCCGCTTTCATACATGTCTATGGCTTTTATGGAACCGGTAGATTTTGCTATTTGTAGTAGGGATAAACTCATTATAAAACTCCTTGTATATTGTCGTTTTTCTCTATATTTTCGTTTTGCTTACTTGATTTTGCTACTGTTTCAAGATCGGCTATGCGTTTTTCTAGCCCGTCGATCTGGTCTGTTAGCCTATCAAAGCCGTCTTTTAGTGTTTTTTCAATGTTAGATGCGTCTTTGTCTTTTTCTTCCATGTTTTCTCCTTTGTCTTTTTTCTCAAATTTTGCAAATAATGCGCTAAAGCCTTTACTGATGGCATCTGCTATACTTACACTATCTTCGCTTTTGCTTACGCCCTCACGCTGTGCCGTTCCTGCCATAGATAGCCCGGCGATCTCTCCCTTTTTGACCGCCTCTTTTAGCTCGTCATTTTCAAGTTTAATAGCTACAGCCCAGCTACCGATCTTTTCGCTTTTAAACAGCGCATCGTTTTCACGAACAATCCAGCTTTCTGCCACATAAGCACCATCGGGTTTAAAGTCATGCTCTCTATCTATGTTTGCACCGTTTAGCCCTTTCATAAAGGCATACGCCGCCTTTTCTATCTCTTTAGCGTCCGCCGTCTCTCCTTGAGTATCTACTTCGTCAGGGCTATATACGATGCCGTAAATAACACCCTTTTCTTCATCATTTTTAGCTATCTTTATCATCTTTTCATAGCTTGGATTTTCCTTGCTACTTTTATAGATGATGTTTTTCTTATTTGCTCCTGCTTTGACAAGCGAAATATGGGTAATGTTTAAATTCTTAAGTTTTACCGCCATTTTTTCTCCTTATTTTTTTATGAGCAAGTGTTGCTAAAGTGTAGCGCTTGCAAACGTTAGTGCCATTTTATATATTTTTATGATTTTTAAAATGCGAGATAACGGCTATTTAGTATTTTTAAAAAAATCATTTTAAATACAATTTTAAAAAGTAAAAATGCGGAGCAACGATGGATTATATTTTTAAAGCAGCAGATAGTAGCAGCGCTCAAATTTCAAAAGATAGTGAACAAAACGGGGTACTAGAGCCATTTATCTCATTTGACGAGCTTTTAGCGCTTCACTACGCAAACGTATATCATCGTAGAGCCATCAAGATAAAGGCAAGTATGCTCTCACAAATTGAACTAGAAAGCTCAAGCCTTAGCGAAAAATTGCCGCTTGGCGCATCGGCTAAGTCGTTTTTGTTTGAGTTTGCCTATAATTTAGAGCTTTTCGGTAATGCTCCGATAGAAAAAGCCGGAAGTGCTAATAACTATCTTTTATATAATATACCGGCACACGAGTGGAGAATCAATAAACAAAGAGAGATTTTTCAAGTAACAAAAGACGGCGATAAACAAAAACTTGACGGCTTTTATCTAAGATACTACAGTCCAAGCTCCAGGTATTACGGAGAGCCCGATTATTTAGCCACGCTACTTCAAATTTTAATCAATCAAGAAGCCGATAGCTATAACTTCTCGTTTTTTAAAAACGGAGCAAGACCCGATCTTGCTATCGTGCATGAAAATAACGAGCCAAGCGAAGAGCAAATAAACACTTATAGAAATTTCTTTTCAGACCATTTTAAAGGCTCAAATAACGCCCATAAAACCCTTTTGGCTTATACAAATTCAGTGGGCGATAAAGAGGCAAAGATAAGGTTTGAAAAGCTTGGCGGAGTAGAGGATATAAGCTTTAAGGCATTAAAAGAAGTTAGCCGTGATGAGATAGCAGCCGCTCACGGCGTGCCGCCTCGTTTGCTCGGTATTATGCAATCAGCCCAACTAGGCGGTGGCGGTGAGCTTATAGGGCAGCTGCAGCAATTTAACGAGATAGAGATTAAACCAAAAATTGAGCTTATTGAAGGCTTTTTTGAAAGTATCGGTATAAAAGTGGTGTTAAAAGCTATCGACGTAACAAATTTTAAAGATGATGGCGAGATAGTAACACAGCTTGTTGAAAGAGGCATTATCTCTGTTACTGAAGCAAGAAGTATACTTGGCTGGCAAAAGAACATATAAAAATAGCGTTTAAAAACGTTTAAACCCCCTTTAAAAACGTTTAAAAGGTTAAAGGTAATACAAAGATATATATAAAGGCTTAAAGTGGCTTATTCTAAAGAATTTAAAAAAGAGTGTATAAATTTAATAAACAGCGGCATAAACTCCGTGCTTGTTTCAAAGCAAACGGGCGTATCGCGCCCAACGCTACTAAAATGGCAAAAAGAGCTTAGGCATGAATTTAATATGGATGATGCCGTAACTTCATTAAAAAATAAAATCGAAACACTAAGCAAAAAAGAAAATATCAGCACCGATGAGACTGCGGTGCTTGCCGATTTAATAATCGCCTTAAACAAACTAACTGGCGAAGACAAAAAGAAAAAAGAGGCAAGAACCTATATAAGACCGCCCATAAATTTAGACAAAACGGCAAAAGAGTTAAGAGAAAAAATACTAAAAGATGGTGGGCTCTTTGCTTATCAAAAAGAATTCTTATGCAGTAATGCTCAGTTTAGAATAGTTTTAAAATCACGCCAAATCGGTTTTAGCTACGTAGCTGCAGCAGATGCACTGATCGGAGCCGTAAGCGGACGTGATCAGCTATTTTTATCAGCCTCCGAAGAACAAGCTTTAATTCTTATGCGATATATGCGTTTTTGGGCACAGAAGTTTAAAATAGCCTTTTTAAAAGATAGCGAAAAAGAGGTTATGCTTGAAAACGGAAGCAGAATAAAAGCCTTACCTCATAATATCAAAACAGTGCAAGGCTTTACGGGCGATATATGGATGGATGAGTTTGCATGGTATCCAAATCCTAAGAAAATTTGGCTTGCGTTTGTCCCATCTATCGGAGCGGTTAAAGGGCGTTTAACTATCCTTTCAACGCCGTTTGAAGAGCGCAGTTTATTTCACGAGCTATTTTACGACGAACTACAATTTAAAATGTTTGAGCGTTTTAGGGTTGATATTTATAGGGCTATGAAAGACGGGCTTGATTTTGATCTTAAAACAATGAAGGCGTTATTTGATGCAGACACTTGGGCTAGTGCTTATGAGTGCGTGTTTATAGACGACGAAAGCTCACTTTTAAGTATATCGCTTATAAAATCTTGCGTAGATGAAAAACTTAGATACTTTTCGCCGCCTAGCGATACACCGCTTCTTTGTGGATATGACATAGGCAGAGTTAATGACCGCTCAACGCTAGCGGACATAATCTGCAAAGATGAAATTTATGAGTTAGCCAATATGCAGGTTTTTGCTAAGGCTAGTTTTAAAGAGCAAGAAGAGATATTAAAGGCACATTTACGTACCTATCCATTAGCCGTGCTTGAAATCGATAAGACAGGTATCGGTATGAATTTAGCTGAAACAATGCACTCAAAATTTAAATCTCGTGTCAGAGGCGTTTATTTTACGGCTCCTACAAAAGAAGAGATGGCTTTAAATTTAAAAAAGCTATTTGAGGATAAAAAGATATTAATACCTAACGATCCGCTTTTAATAGCCGATATTCACGCTATAAAACGAACTGCTGGAGCTAAGAGCTTTAAGTATGACGCCAAACGAAACGAATACGGACATGCCGATCGCTTTTGGGCGTTAGCTTTAGCGTGTCGTAAAATAGAGGCGGTAGTAAAAAGAAAAGGCGGCGGGGCGGTTATTTTATAATTGCCTATACCGTATATAATTTATAGCTGTTGCCAAAAGGTTCTCTTATAATATCTCCATATTCCGCCGCATAATAAAGCACATATCTTATTTCTTCGTCTGAATAAAATCCATCCGGACTTACATCTTTGTATATTATAGATTGTTTTATGCCCTGGCTTGTAGAGACTATGTCCTTAACTTTTGTTAGTATATCTGAATATATGGGATCATGTTTTGCAAAAAATTTACCTATATTTTTTACCATTTCACTTTCAGGAGTACCTGCATATGTATAAGCCATTTTAGTTATTAATTCTCTTAAGCTATCAAAATCTCCTATCTCAAAAAAATCTATCATTTCATCTGTCGTCCCAACAGGATAGTTGTTTGAATCTATCGTATCTATAGCTATAGCTTTTGGAAGTGTTTGAAAATTATCGTCAAACAACTCTTGATATTTTTGATGTATTTTGTTTTGGTCTGCAGTAAAATCTTTTAATCCATTTTTTAAATGTTCTTTTGCCATATTATAATATTTTTCTTTAGAGTTTTGGGATTTTAATGTTTTATATTTATCAAAATAAGCTTGTGCCACATTCGTATATTTGGCTGTATTTGCCTTTTTTAAAAGTTCTTTATATTGCTCTTGTATAGTCTCGGCAAAATAATCGTCTTGCTCCTTAATATATTCAAATTTATCTTTGGCTACCCTAATCCTACTTTCTATGGTGTCTAGTTTCTTGCTATCTATTGCTATATGTAGGCTCTGGTAAATAATATCTGCCGTCCTGCCGATTGTAGCATTATTTTCATAAACTAATTGTTTATATTCATTCTGTTCCCTAGCTTCTTTTTCTTCCAGCTCCTTTTGCTTTATCTTTTGTTTTTTCTCTTTTATGATTTCTTTTATCGTTTTTTTATCAAGCATTTTCGAGTTAAACGCTTGCAAAATTTGTATTATCTCGTCTTGAGGACATTTTACCGATTCTAGATCGATTATGACCATAAGCTCATCTAAGTTTGGCTTGTAGCCTAAAATTTTACTCCATCTTTTTTTGCTATGATAATTGGATATCATAACAAAAATCACAACCAGCGTAACAATAGCAAGTACCCAGTGCATATTTACAACCTTTTTAAATTTTAAAGATTATATTTATTTTATGTAGGAATTGTCAAATTTGAAAGTAAAACTTTTGATAATCTATTGTGTCATCAAAAAATAAAATAAGCTATGATAAGCCGATCCTGCTTAATCCATAACTAAAAAGAGCATTCACCGCTATTTTTAGGCTCTCGTTAGCCCCAGCTTTTGAAAGCTCCTTTAGACTCTCTCCGATACTTTTGCGCTCGCTATCTATGCTTTTAGGCGTAGATTTTAAAATCTTTAAACCTTTCATCGTTAGCCTTGCGTCATAATAAGCTCCAAAGCCTGCTTTTTTGGCCGTTATTATCTCGTTTTCCATTAGCCACGTTACTGTAGCCTCCAAAAACTCTAATTCTCTCATGTCTCCCATAGCGCCTTCAGGTGTCTCTAAAAACTCGACCATAGTATCTTTTATACCAAAGTTCTCAGGCACCAACTCGCACTTTATAGGGAACTCTTCATAAAGCTTAGCTAAAATTTTACCCACTAAAATATCGAATTTATCTATATTATTTCTCATTTTAACTCCTTAAAAATCATCTTTATCTCTGATGCTACCACGCTTCCAACGTTTTTAGCCAGCCCTTCTTTTGCTTTTTCAAACTCACCGCCGCCTACATACTCCCTAAAAGCCTTTTGTAAGTATGGATTTGCTTTTGTGCCGGGATGATTTACGGCTTTACCAAATATCGCGTATTGTGTGCCGTCATGCGTAGAAACCTTACCGCTCCAGCCCTTTACTTTTTTTAGTGGTGCGGCTAGAGCCTTTGCCTTTTTGGGTTTTATAATATGCGGTTTTGTTCCAAAATATACAAATTTAGCATAAGATGCCAGTTTTGTATTGCCCACGCTTATTTGAAGTCTTTGTATTTTATCATCAAAAACTTGGATGTCTTTTTTTAAATTGCCAGTTTTTAACGGAGCGTGTCTCTTTGCTCTTGCACGGACACCTGAGCCCACACGAAACAAAAATCGCTGTAAATGAGTGTTAAAATTCATCCGGTTTAAAATGCCTTTTAATGTAGTTTAAAGCGTCAATAAAAGTGCCGTTAAAGCTCTCTTTAAAAGTATCGTTTATAAGCACTCTAAACTCACAAATTTCTTGCATTATCTCGTCATTTTTGGCGGTTTTTATCATATCATCATCAATGCTAATGTCAAAAAAGCCCATTATTAAGCTATCTTTGGTGCAAAATCCGCCAAACATATATTTATTCGCTCGTTTTTTATCGTAGTCTTTATCATCCCAAAGATAATAGCCTTTTTGATACACTCCCCATTCTGTCCCTTTATCAATGTATAAAACAAAATTTCTCATATTTTCCACCACGATTTAATTATTTCTTGATTTAAAGTAACCGATTTTATCTTAAAATACTCTTTTAAGTTATCTCTTTTATAGGCTGTTATTAATCTGTTGCCGTCAAATACCATAAAATAGCCGTTTTGGCTTATAGCGTTTAGCCTGTTTTCTTCGCCCTTTTTAGGTGCTACGGCAGTTATTGAATTTAAGGCTTTTATGATATCTTGTTTAAAATTTCTCTCGCTAACTCTATCTCTTAATCCGTGATTTCCATTTGCCGCTTTGCTATCAAGCACCCTTTCAACCCCAATTTTATCTATGTGCCTTAAAATTTCATCTTTTTTTGGAGCTGTTGTAGCTCTCATTGCTACGCCATCGCTCTCATAATCATCTATCCATACAGGCACTAGCTCGGTTCTGCACCTGAAATGATAAGGTGGCATACCGAAATTTGAGGGTATTTTATCGCTTCTATCATTATAAGGCGCGTTTCTCCACACTGCTGCCGCCTTTTTATCAGTCATATTTTTTGCATTTGTTATGTTATCTGCTTGTTTTTCTATGTGTTTTGCAGGTATTATTCGTCCGTGCATAGAGCGACATATCGGGCTTGTTCTATTATCCATCACTGCTTCTACTTTATAGTATTCTACGCCGTATTTTCTAGCTTGATTTACGGTTGAAATATTTTGGTTTTGACTTATGATATGTTCCCCAACGCCCTCAAAGTAGCTAGTGCTTTGTTTTAGCTCATCTTTAAACTCATCTTTTAGCGCCTGTGCCATTTGCGCCCTTGGAATTTCGCCGCTAAATACGCGCTCTATGGTGTCTTTTAGCCTGTCTTGAAATTTAGCGTTATACTCTTGATTTACCCAGTAGAAATTATTTCTCATCGCTTCTATCGCTCTTATATCAAGCTTATCAAATACTACGCTTACGCCAAGCCCGCTGTTAAGCGCCAGCTTTTTGTAGGTCTCCTCTAAATTGTGCGGATTTACGTTTAAGCTCATACCCTTTATCTTAGACTCCACAAGCTCTTTTAGCTCTTTTATATCCATGCTATGGTTTTCATTGATAAATATTAGCAAATTTGCAAGTTGTGCCTCAAGTTCCTTGCCGGCTAATTTTGCATTTTGCGCTATAAATTCATCTATAATCTCATCTACGCTTTTGGTATTATTGGCTTTTGACTTTAGTAGCTCTTTTAGTAAGACATCTTTATTCATCGAACAGCCCTCGCTCCCCTCTGTTTGGCAGCAGATGCTTAGTATCGCTCATATATTGCTCCCAATACGGATCGTTATAAACAGCTTCGATAGTCGGGAAGCTTTTAAGGCATTTTTCGCATACTCTATAACGTTTATTGTGTAAATTTTTTATCGTAGTAGTAACCTTTGTTTTCTCATATCCGCAGTAAGGACAAAGCATCTTTACTCCTGTTTTTTCGCCCATTCTATCACTTTTTTAAAATTTTTCACACTCTATGTTTTTCTCGTTTTATCTTTTAGGACGGCATTTAATCCCGTTATCACGCTTGTGGCTTGTTTTTTGCTAAGCTTGCTTAGATATGAGATATAAATTAGTAAAGTATTACATTGTCTATTTACAAATCTCATAAGCTTTATCTCATCCCAGCCTAGCTTACCGGCTAAGACTTTGATTTTTTCTGTCTGTTTGGCGGTTATTTTAGCCGGATTTAGTATGTTTCGCCCGGCATAATCGGGCTTAAAATTTAACTCATCGCACACTTTGCCGTTTAGTATGTCAAGGATGGCGTTTAGCTCTTTTATGCTTAGGTCTTTTGAACTATCTACGCCAAAGCGCAAACTTAGCCACTCGCTCCAAGCGTCGTTATCTTTGATGATTTTATATTGCGGATGAGTGTGTATGCGGGCTAGCAATTGCTTTCTAAAAATCTCTTGAGCCTTGGTCATTTATAGCCCCTTAAACCACAAATATTTAGTTAAAAAACTACGACTTAAGCCGCTACATCTAGCCATTTTTGAGATATTTAGCTTTCCGTTTTTAAAACGGTAAAAGCTTAAGTCGTAGTTTAGTATGTTGTTAAGCCTTGCTTGATACAAGGCTCTTTTATTTGCGTGCAGATTATCTATGTGAATTCGCTGTTTAGTTGTCATTTTAATAAATTCCTTTTAAACTCCGCCTCAGGCACACTGTCACACATACGTGCGATTTCAAATAGTTCTGCACGCTTTGCAGGGCTTAATTTCTCTTTGTTGTCATTGATACTATCTTCACTTACTATAAAAAGCTCTGAAGCATGGATAAATGCTGTTTGAGCCATCTTTAAATACCTCTTCCAGTTTTTAAAGTAGCCATCTTTTAAAATTTCAAACTCTACAAACTCATACTCACTAAGCTCAAGCCCTATCGTTTTGTTTCTTTGGGTATATCTTACGTCTGCTGATTTGCCGTTATTGCGTATTTTTAGAAAAATTCTAAAAAGCATATTTTTTTCAAACTCCGTTTTATAACCAAAAAAGTATTTTTTAGTTCTTGTTTCATCCAATAATAAGTTTATATCTATATTGTGTTTTTTAAGCAGTTTCTCAAGTATATCCTTTGCGTTCCTAGACTCTCCCCCTACGCCTTGCTTGACTAGAGCTTGAAGTTTTAGAAGTTTTGCTTTTAGTTTTTCATCTATATTTTGCATTTTTACACCTTTGGTTTAAACCTTTTAACAAGCCTTTAACATGTTTTAAAAGCTTGTTAAAGGGCTTTTGCCCTTATCTTGCCACTTCCAAGCTCTCGATTTTCGGTACGATCCTAAAGTTATCCTTTACCACCCTTTTTAGACCAAGCTTTACCAAGTCCTCATCTTTTAGTTCGGCTAGTGCATCTTTGTTTGGAGTTTCTGTGTAAGTTATGCACTCTTTGGCTAGTCCGAATGCCTTTATAGAGCTTATTAGGCTCTCAAGCTTTGCTTTTACGCGTGGTATGCTTACGCTCTTGCTTATGCGGTATCCTATCTCGCCGAATGTAAATTCTTTAGAGCGTTTTTCGGCAAATTCAGCCTTGTTATCTTCACAAAAAAGCGTTATTTGTTGCTCTATATAGCTCTTTTCGCTCTCAAGTCTTTCAACCTCGCTCTTTCTAGCCTCTTTTATACGATTACACTCAAGCGTTACTTCGCCGTTAATTTTTTCAATCCCTACGCTTACTTCACATAGCCTTTTTAAAGCTATATCTACATCACTAAAACTATTTATTTGCATATCTTTGCCTTTCTACCTTAAATTCTCTGATATGTCTTACCTTTAAGACATATCCGTATTTTAGGCAGATAGCTAAATTTCTACTGGCTTTTTTAACTATCCGCACCGCCATTTTTTTACTCAAACAAACTAAATTTAAGCTCACTTAGCCCATACTCTTTCGCCCATTCACGCTCAAGTGCCATACCTTTGCTGTTTTTGCTAAATTTGCACTCATGGCAATAGTAATAGCTACACACTCTTAAAAGCTCTTCGCAGTTTTTCATTACCACATCACGCTCAAGCTCACTATAAATATCCATAAACGCTAATACTGGACTAATTGGCTCATAGCCGTTTTGACGCACGATATTGCACGCCTCTAGGGCTATTTGTTTAGCATAGTAGTTTCTATCTCGCTCTTTACACTTTATGCTTGCGTAAGGTGTCGATACAAATACAAGTCTTGCAGTTTTAAAAGCCATACATTCTCTCCTTTCTTAAAATTTAACTTATTTAGGCACTCCGCAGAGTGCCTGATAAATCAAACGCTAGCTTTATACGCAGTTACTTCATCGCACTGCTCTTGTATGTTTTTTACAAGTTCGTTTAAAACCTCACGTCTTACAA
>NZ_LIWF01000023.1:0-5678 GCF_012978615.1 Campylobacter sp. RM9328
TCAGCGCAGAGGCAGCAAGACCGATTCAGGTTGAAAGCACGACGCCTATCGGGATTGCCGGACATGAAGAACTGCTTGAAAACGGACTTCACTTTTTTATGACAACAGATAAAGCGATAGACGCATTAAACGAGCTTTATAAAAAAGATGAGAATAAAAGCAAGAAAAAAGGCTCAATTTATAGAGCCCTACGTGCCATTTCAGATCAAGCTGTAAATACACAGATTATCCTATCTGTTTTTACAAAAGATGAGGACGAAGATGGAAATGATGAAATTTCAGCTTGCGTAAATGCGATCGGACTATTTGAAAAAGCTAAAGTGCAAACGGGCTACCGCCCAAATATTATTATAGCCCCTGAGTTTTCGGGCGAAGATGCGATAAAAGCAAAGCTTGAAAGTGTAGCAAAACGCTTAAAGGCTACGGGTATCGTAGATATAAAAGCAAACAATGCAAGCGAAGCGATAGTTAAGATGAAAGACTTTGGCACAAATCGCCTGATCGCAGCCTATCCAAACGTTAAAATTTGGGATGATGAAACAAACGATTATGCTTACGCGCCGCAATCGGCACGAATAGCCGGCATGATAGCTTATACCGACGGATCAAGCGAGTTTGGCTATTCAGACTCTTACTCAAACCGAGTAATGGGCGGAGTCGTAGGACTAGCCGATGATATAGATTATGAGCCGGGTGAGACTTGCACGGCGGATGAGCTTAGGGCGGCTCATATCTCAACTATCATTAGAGAGAGCGGCTTTAGAACTTGGGGTGGTGAAACATCAGACCAAGATACCATTTGGCAGGATCTAGCCCGTGTTAGGATATTTGACCGCATTTCACAGGCGGCTCAAAAGGGAGTATTCTTTGCGATCGACCGCAAGGCAGATCAACTCTATCACGCAAAAAGAAGCGTCGAGGAGCTTTTACGTCAGCTTGTAGGTGCAAAGGTATTGCTTGGATATGAGCTATCTTGGAGCGAAAAGAATACGGATGCAACGGTTACGGCAGGTAAATTCTATCTAGACGTAAGAATGCAAAATAATCCGATACTTAAACAGCTAACGCTAGATTTTATCTATGTGGATAGCTACTCGAGCCGGCTAATGGATGATTTAAATAAATAAAGGAGATAAAAGATGTTAAAACGACAAATCCCGGACGTTATTCAAGAAGCCAACGTTTTTATTAACGGACAAGGCTATTTAGGTGTTACAAAGAATTTAAAGGTGCCAACACTTGAGTTTGAAACCGTTGAGGCAAAAGGTGCTTTAAGCACAAACTACTCAACTGGTATGCTAAAAGCTACCGAGCTTGAGTTTAAAATTTCAAAGATTGATAAAAACCAGTTTGTATCTATCGGACTAAATTCATTTACCGATCGTATCCCATTTTTATTTAAAGCCTCTATTTTTAGAAGTGGTAAGGGCGACCCTGTGCCATTTTCAATGGCAGCAACAGGCGATATCATAAGCTGGGAGGTTAGCGAGTTTGAAAGCGGTAAAGAGGTTGAAGTAAGTGTAAAGCTCTCAGCTCACTTCTTAGACATTAACATTGATAACGTGCCAATGGTGGTTAAGGATGTAGAAAACATGATATGCCTTATTTCAGGCGTTGATTACATGGCAAAAGTTAGATCAAATTTAGGAGAGTGATATGCAAAAGAAAATCATAGAAGAAAAAGGTAATAAATATAGCGTCATCAAGCTAAGCGATGGTAAAGAGATAAAAATTCGCTATCCAAAAGGCAGAGATTTAAGGTTTGCCATGAGTGGGGCAAAGAGCGATGAAGCAACGCTAACATTTAGGTTAGCAAGTAGCTTAACTTGCCTAAGCGAAGCTGAGCTTGACGAGCTAGAAGCGAATGATTGTGCGACCATTTTAAAAGAGGTGAGTAGTTTTTTAGCATAGCCCCGACTTATGATGGGGTTGCAATAATCGCTCATATTTTACATTTTTCATTTAGTGAGATAATGGAGTTTTACTTAGATGAATATGGGGAGTTTTTAAAACGTGCCGTGGAGATTGTTAAGGCTAAAAATATGGCTGAGTAGGGGTTATTTTTTTGTAAATACGCCTGTAGCGATGTTTAAAACAGAGCAGGCGGCGCCCTCGTGGCCCATATCCTAAATTTCGGTTATAACGAAATTTTAGATACGGAAATTAGCGAATTTTTGCAATTTGTAAAAATCTCGCAAGAGATTTTAAAGGCTAAGAGCGTGTTATGAAAAACAGCTTTGTTAGGGTTTTATATGAGCCCTTAAATAGCTTTTTAAAAATAAAAGAACAAAGTATAGATAGGGGGATGGTTAAAGGAAAAAGAATAAGTGCCGCAAACGGAGCACCGATAATAGAGTAAAGCAGTGCATAAGGTTCGTCTATAAAAGCAAATAGCAAAACAAAACCGATAAGCACGGCAAAGGCTTTATTTAAAAACATATCGGCATTAAGCTGGGCGTTTATTCTATTCATCTTATCCTCTCTTTTTGGCAGATTATACAATATTTTTTTGACAATGGCACATAAAAACAAAAAAGGATCAAAAAATGGCTGATACGTCAGTAGGCATAGCTTTAAATTTAGCAGTTAAAGGGCTTGCTAATATCGATATGTGCGGGGCATCTATGAAAAAGCTTGCACTTTCTATTAAAGGAACAGGTAAAGAGGCGCGCCATTTGATGAAGGATTTAAAGGCTATTAAGGTAAATAATTTAAAGCTTGACGGCATAAAAAGACAAATGGACGGCTTTAGGTCTCAGTTTATGGAGCGAGCCGCTACCGCCGTAACCTTATCCATGCCCGTAAAATTCGCCATAGACTTTGAAAGCGCAATGGTCGATGTTAAAAAATATATAGAGTTTGAAAGCGATGAGCAATTTAAGAACATGGGAAGCCAAATCAAGCAGTTATCATCACAGTTTGGAGTAGGCTTTGCGGATATTGCAAGTATAGCGGCAAGTGGCGGACAGCAGGGTTTAAAAGCAAATCAAATTATGGATTATACAAAGCTAGTCTTAAAGATGGGAGTAGCCTTTGATATGAGCGGTAAGGACGCAGGCGATGCAGCCGCTTATGTAATGAACAACTTTAAACTAAGCGTTAAAGAGCTTAAAAAGCTTGGAAACCAGATGAACTTTTTAGACGATAAAATGTCGATGGTAAAATCAAGCGAGCTATTTAATATCCTAAATAGAACTTCATCAAACGCTAATATTTTAGGGCTTAGTGCAGATAGCACGGCGGCACTTGGAGCCAGCCTTTTAAGCGTAGGCAAAGCTCCTGAGGTGGCATCTACGGCGCTAAACTCTATGTTTAACGCACTAGCGAATTTAGACGGACAAGAGGAGAAATTTCATAAAGCTCTAAACAGAATGGGGCTGGATGCTCAGTACCTAAAAATAGCGTTAAAAAAAGATGCCTCAAAAGCAGTGCAAGAGTTTATTTTAGCCATTAGTAGCGTAAAAGGCGATGAGCAAATGGGCGTATTAACCGATATGTTCGGCAAACAATTTAGCGACGATCTGGGCTCACTAGCCGTCAATAAAGACATTTTAAGCAATGCCTTTAATCTTATAAAGCAAGATAGCAGCAAGAGTCTAGATGAAGCGTTGCAGCTTAAACTAAAAACTACAAAAAGCAGCCTAGAACGCCTTATAAATTCACTTAAAAATTTAGGCGTAAATATCGGCTCTGTGCTTTTGCCACCGCTTGCTACTCTAGCAGACGGACTGGCTAAGGCGTCAAATTGGTTAAGCGAATTAACCGAAAAAAGCCCTATCGTAAGTAAAATTATAAGCGGACTTGGCGTAGCTATAATGGGCTTTGCCGTGATTTTACCTGCCGTAGGTTATGCAGCGGCTTTTGTAAGCGGCGGGCTATTAAGGCTTAAAAACGTGTTTTTGCTCTTAAAGATTGAGGCCTCGCTGGCTACTATAAAATTAAAGGGGCTAACGGCTGCTCTTTGGCTAAAAGACAAAGCGATGAAAGCACTTACGGCCACGACAAAGCTACTAACTTCTGCTATGAAAGCTTTGGGTAAATTCATAAAAGGTGCCTTTTGGGTTGCGGGAAAAGCACTTGTTTTAGCTTACAACGTAGCGCTAAACACTCTTAAATTTACAGCTGGTGCAGCAAGCAAAGCGTTTAAATTTCTAGCTATCGGCATAAGAGCGATCAGTGCGGCGATGATGGCTAATCCTTTGGGTTTGATATTAGGCAGTATCGCAGTAGTCGCAGGAATAATCATTGCAAACTGGGATAAGGTAAAGGCGTGGTTTATGGCATTTATAGAGTGGTTACGTCCTGTTTGGGAGCCGACAATCAACGGCATAAAGCAGATTTGGAACGAGGTCGGCTCATTTTTTAGCTTTATAACCGATGGGTGGAAAGCAATATTTAGTGGCGTGGCTGATTTTATGGCAACAGTATTTCAAGAGCCCGTAGAATGGATAAAGGGGCTATTTGAGCCGCTATTTAACTGGCTGGCAGAGAAATTTAGCTGGGTTGGCTCTGCACTTGATGGTATAAAAAGCGGAGTTAAAACAGCTCTTGGCTGGGTGGGGCTTGGTGGCGATGAGCAAAGCTATGATACGCCAAATGGCGGATTTAGTAGCGGCGGCGGACTAATATCATCTAGCTTTAGCCCTGCCGCACAATATCAGGCAGTAGCCATGACAACAAGCGGAGCCACAATAAATGTAAATTTTAGCGGCGACTTTAATATCGCCACTAATAACGGAGTGTTTGACATGAGTGAGTTTGAAAGACAGCTAGTAAGTAGCGTAAAAAGAGCTTTAAAAACTGATGAGATGAATGCGAAAAATAGAGATATAAGGGGGCAATAGTGGTTTTAAGTCTAGGCGGCTTTAAATTTAATTGGAAGCAAACGGACGGCATAAGCCGTGAGAGTGAGTTTGGCATTAGCGAAAACGCAAGGATAGGAAACTATCCTGCACTCTTTCGTGCAAATTTAGGACACGAAAGTATAAAAATAGACGGACACACCTTGCCGTATCAAGGCGACAAGCAAGAGGCACTAAAAGAGCTTTATGCTCTAGCTGGTGCCGGGCTTAGCTACCCTTTAGTAACAGGATACGGTAAATATCTAGGAAAGTTTGTAATAACAAAAATAAGCGAGAGCCAAGCGGTTTTTACAGACAATGGACTATTTTTTACACAAGGGTTTAATTTAGAGCTTAAAAGGGACTATGATGGATAAAATTTACATAGCTAAAGACGGCGAAAGACTTGATATTATCGTTTATAAACATTACGGCACATTAAAAAATTTCACTGAAATTTTAGCTTTTAACAGCCGTTTAAACACCATTTTAAAAGCGGGCGATAAGGTATTTTTACCGGAAATAAAAGCAAAAGCGGTAAAGAGCGAGAAAACGTTATGGTAAGAGTACCAAATTTTAAGCTGCTTGCCAAAGGCAACGACATAACAGCTAAAATCAAAGCTAATTTAATAAGCCTAAACTACGAGGATAAAGAGGGAAGCGAAAGTGATGAGATAGCGTTTGTAGTAAACGGCATATACGCTAAACCGATGTTCGGCGATAATTTAGAGCTTTGGCTTGGGTATGAAGACAATCTTTACCATTGCGGCAAATTTAGCGTGCAAACAGCCACGCGTGATTACAAGGCAAACACGACGGAAGTAAGAGCTACTGCCG
>NZ_LIWF01000024.1:0-5391 GCF_012978615.1 Campylobacter sp. RM9328
CCGCCGTAGCCCTAACTTCGGTTGTATTTGCCTTGTAATCACGCGTGGCTGTTTGCACGCTAAATTTGCCGCAATGGTAAAGATTGTCTTCATACCCAAGCCAAAGCTCTAAATTATCGCCGAACATCGGTTTAGCGTATATGCCGTTTACTACAAACGCTATCTCATCACTTTCGCTTCCCTCTTTATCCTCGTAGTTTAGGCTTATTAAATTAGCTTTGATTTTAGCTGTTATGTCGTTGCCTTTAGCGAGTAGTTTAAAATTTGGTTTTCTTACCATAACGTTTTCTCGCTTTTTATCTCTTTTACCTTTATTTTAGGCAAAAAGACTTTATCTCCAGCCCTTAAAATAGCGTTTAAATGACTATTAAGGGCTAAAATTTCGGCAAAGTTTTCTAAAGTGCCGTAATGTTTATAAATGATAGTATCTAAACGCTCATTGTCGCTAGCTATATAAATTTTATCCATCATAATCCCTTTTCAGCTCCAAACTAAACCCCTGTGTAAAGAATAGCCCGTTATCTGTAAAAACCGCTTGGCTCTCGCTTATTTTTGTTATCACAAATTTGCCTAGATATTTGCCGTATCCGGTTACTAACGGATAACTAGATCCAACGTGCGCAAGAGCATAAAGCTCTTTTAGAGCCTCTTGCTTGTCGCCTTGATACGGCAATGTATGTCCGTCTATTTTTATACTTTCGTTTCCTAAATTTGCGCGAAATAAAGCAGGATAGTTTCCTATCCTATCATTTTGGTTAATGCCGAATTCGCTTTCACGGCTTATGCCGTCGGTTTGTTTCCAGCCAAACTTAAAGCCGCCTAGACTTAAAACCACTATTGCCCCCTTATGTCTCTATTTTTGGCGTTCATCTCATCAGTTTTTAAAGCCCTTTTTACGCTGGACACCAGCTGTCTTTCAAACTCCGCCATATCAAATTTGCCGTTACTCGTGGCTATGTTTATACCGCCGCTAAAATTTATGTTTATCGTGGCTCCGCTTGTTGTCATGGCTGCTGCGCTTTTAGCCACGCTTGGCGAAGTCGTGTCGAACGCATCGCTCAAACCAGGTGCCTTTTCACCCGGTTTAGCCGTATCGTCATTAAACCAGCTAAGAGGGTTATACCAGTTGCTTTCCTTGCCGTCTCCTATGCCTAGCTTCTCGCCAGCCCAGCTGGTGGCTTTGCCTATGGAGTCGCCTATGCTTGATATTAAGTCGCTAACCCATGCAAACTTTTCGCCTATCCAGTCAAAAAATCCGCCAAATATGTTATTCCATGTATCTATAACCGGAGCAAATATACCGCTTAAAAATTCGCTTAGTCCTTGCCAAATATCGCTAAAAAACTGCGTAGTTGCTTGCCAGTAAGGTTTAACGCTTTCCCAGATACTGCTAAAAAACGCCTTTACCTTATCCCAGTTTTCTATCAGCCAAGATGCGGCCATACCTATACCGACTACTAAAGCGCCGATACCTGTGCTAATAAGAGCAAGTTTCATCATGCCGATACCTTTTACGGCTCTTAAGAAACCCGTATGTAAAAACCCCAAAGCCCTGCTAAATCCAAGCGAGACCGCACTTGCCGTCTTTGTAGCCGCCGTCCATGCGGCACTAAGCGTTATCGCGGCTCTTAGTCTCGCGCCCACTAGCCACGTACTAAAGGCTTGATATTTTAAGGCTAACGCATGAGCTAGCGACCTTGTTTTGGCTACTACGGTAAGCGGATTTAGCCAAGATAGAACCTTTGCCATACTTATAAATCCGTCCGCCGCCGCTAGAGCCGCTATTTTTGTAAGCAATAAAAGCGGCTTAAAAATCATAAAGCCTGCTACCGCATAACTGACACCCGTAGTAAGCGACGGAAATTTTATACTCATATCGGTTATAAAATTTCCTAGTCTTGATAATGCGTTAGCTAGCGTATTGGCTAGCGGTAAAAATACTTCGCCCATTATAGAGCCTAAGTTTCGCCATGACTGAGTAAGCCTTTCGATGCCTGATTTTGTAGTGTCAAGCTTTGCTTGCAGCTCCTTTTTTAAACTACCGGTAGCTTCGTCCGAAAAGGCTAATGCCATATTCTTTTTAAGATCATCTACGTTTGTAACAAGTCCGGCAAGCTCATCGCTAAAATTTCCGCCCACAAGATCATATAAAAGCCCGGCTTGCATCTGCTTAGGAGCTTTTGAAATTCGCTCTATAAAAAGAGTGATAGCACCTGCTGCATCTTTTTGTAAAGCCGTCTTTAAGTAATTTGCGTCAAGCCCTATAGTATTTAATGCCTTTTGAAAGTTCTCTCCCTTTTTATCCGCCATTGAAAGCCCCGAGTATAAAGCATTTAATGATGTTCCCACGACCGAGCTAGCCTTACCGGTGCTTAGCATGGTAGCGGCTATCGCGGATGCCGCCTTTTCATTTAGTCCGATTAGGTTTGCGTTTGCGGCGGTAAGCGATGATGCGGTAAAAATATCACTTGCATTTGCATTTGTTACCTTGTTATCAAGTAAATTTACGGCATCAAATAACTGGGTCATCTTGTTTATATCGTCTATCTTAAAACCCACTTTCATATTATTACTAGCACGCGAAAGCTCTTCTGCGCTCATCTCAAACGCAACCGAACCGGTAGCTAGTAGCTTTGTGTATTCTACTAGCTCCTTTCCTTTTAAATTTATCTTGCCGCCTCCGCTTGCAATGTTTGCTATATTTGCAAAGCTTTCGCCAAGTTCGCTTGACGCCTTTCGCATCTCGTTTTTTAGAGCAAGCAAATTCTCTTTGCTATCATCTACATATTTTTTAACATTAGCAAAAGCCGCTTCATCGTCTATGGCAAATTTAACAGTTGTGCCAAATATGCCGCTAGCTAGAGCGTTATTTACGGTTGCAAGTTCGCCAAGCGTATCTTTTAGGTTAGCACGGATGTTTTGCCGAAGAGTATCAAGCTTAACGCTATCTAATTTCTTTATAGCATCATAGGTCTCTTTTATGCCGTTTGTAGCATTTGTAAAGCTCTTACGAAGGATTTCTATCTTGCTGAGCCCTCTAACTGCCAATCCTATGCTTATACCTATACTCTCTTCTTGCATTTATATTCCTTTTATAATATAATTGACCTATAAAAACGCACAAAGGTTTTAAATGTTAGCTTTTATGATTATTTTTACTTCTCTTTTTTTGCTGTTTTATTTTGTGCCGACGGCTTTACATGTCGTTTTAGGACTTGGGCTTTTGGCTGTTTTTATCGGCGCTTTGGGCTTTGTTTTTAATACCGCAAATAAAACCTTAAAAAACATAAAAAGCAAAGCTTTTAAGTAGCTTCCGCTTTATAAATTTCACACGCTTCTTTTAAAAACATTTGATACTCGTCTAAATAAAAGCTCATAATCTCATCAAAAGAAAAACCTAAAACATGACCTATAAGGCTAACGCCCTTATAAGTGGGCGCTATCCTAAAAAACGAGAAACTTCCTTTAATATTTCGCTACACTCGCGAGCCGGCATATCATCAAGCTCGGCTTCGCTTAGGCATGTTAAATTTGAAGCCATTTTAAAAATTATATCGCTATCGCTTCCGCCGCCACTCATCGCAAATCTTAGATCACGACCCTTTGGATGTCTTATTTTTAGCTCTTTATCGCCGTCTAGTTTTACGATAGTGTATTTTTCGCCGTTTTCTTCTACGATGTTTTGATTTTGTGTTTTTGTGTTTGCCATTTTTTATCCTTTTAAATTTTATTATTCGCCCAAATTTGATCTAACTTTTGCTAGATAATCCACTCCGCCTATAAGACATATCATATTTTCCACGTCAAATAGCACCATCGGTATCTTGTCTATGTTTATATCAAGGAAGTGCACGGCAAGCTTTACGGTGATTTCAAGCTCCTTGCCGCTTTCAAAGCTGCCCGGATCGATTTCTATAATATCACCCGTTACCGCCATAGAAAACGGCTGTGCTTCACCTTTGCCCGCTTGAAAGATACTTGCTTTAAATAAAAAAGGAATTCTATTATTCCAAGTATTTAGCCCATATCCTAGATACATATTTTTATCTAGCACGTTTAGTTTAAACTCCATTTCCACAGGCTTTATAACTCCGCTTGCGAAGTTACCGCTTAACGCACCTTTGGCTTCTATCATATCTTGCTCTATCTTTGGAATATTTAGGGTTTTTACCACACCTAAATATCCTTGTCCGTTAATATATACGTTAGCCTCTTGGACCACTTGAGGAACTTGTCGTTTTAACATCTTTTATCTCCTTTATTTATTTAAATCATCCATTAGCCGGCTCGAGTAGCTATCCACATAGATAAAATCTAGCGTCAATTGTTTTACGATCGGGTTGTTCTGCATTCTCACGTCTAGGTAAAATTTACCAGCCGTTACGTTTGCGTCGGTGTTCTTTTCGCTCCAAGATAGCTCATATCCGAGCAATACCTTTGCACCAACCAGCCCACGAAGCAGCTCCGATACCGAGCGTTTGGCGTGATAGAGTTGATCGGCTTTTTTATCAATCGCAAATAGCACTCCCTTTTGAGCTGCCTCGCTAATTCTGTCAAAAATTCTAACCCTTGCTAAATCTTGCCAGATAGTATCTTGGTCGCTTGTTTCCCCGCCCCAAGCTCTAAATCCGCTCTCACGGATCACGGTTGAGATATGCGCCGCACGTAGCTCGTCCGCCGTGCAGGTCTCTCCTAGCTCAAAGTCTATATCATCGGCTAGTCCTACCGCTCCGCCCATTACGCGGTTTGAGTAGCTGTCGCTATATCCAAATTCGCTTGATCCGTCCGTGTGTGCTATCATACCGGCAATTCGTGCCGATTGCGGCTGCATCGCATAGTCGTTTGCCTCATCATCCCAAACCTTGACGTATGGATATGCGGCGATTAAGCGACTTGTGCCAAAGTCTTTCATCTTAACTATCGCTTCACTTGCTGTTTTCTCTTTTAAATCAACAATGCCAGTGCCTTTTAGTCTTTTTGCAACGCTTTCAAGCTTTGCTTTTATAGCATCCTCGCCTGAAAACTCAGGGGCGATGATGAGATTTGGGCGGTAGCCCGTTTGCACTTTAGCCTTTTCAAATAGCCCTATTGCATGGACGCAAGCTGAAATTTCATCATTTCCATCTTCGTCCTCATCTTTTGTAAAAACAGATAGGATAATCTGTGTATTTACAGCTTGATCTGAAATGGCACGTAGGGCTCTATAAATTGAGCCTTTTTTAAAACTCTCTTGTTTTTCTTTCTTGGCTGCATAAAGCTCATTTAAAGCGTCTAACGCCTTATCGGTCGTCATAAAAAAGTGTAAGCCATTTTCAAGCAGTTCTTCATGTCCGGCAATCCCGATAGGCGTCGTGCTTTCAACCTGAATCGGTCTTGCCGCTTCTGCTGAGA
>NZ_LIWF01000025.1:0-4750 GCF_012978615.1 Campylobacter sp. RM9328
TTCATATAAATTATATGGAGAGTTTGATCCTGGCTCAGAGTGAACGCTGGCGGCGTGCCTAATACATGCAAGTCGAACGGAGATTAAGTAGCTTGCTATTTAATCTTAGTGGCGCACGGGTGAGTAATGTATAGCTAATCTGCCCCTTAGTAGAGGACAACAGTTAGAAATGACTGCTAATACTCTATACTCCTTCTTAATATAAGTTAAGTCGGGAAAGTTTTTCGCTAAGGGATGAGGCTATATTGTATCAGCTAGTTGGTGAGGTAATGGCTCACCAAGGCTATGACGCATAACTGGTCTGAGAGGATGATCAGTCACACTGGAACTGAGACACGGTCCAGACTCCTACGGGAGGCAGCAGTAGGGAATATTGCTCAATGGGGGAAACCCTGAAGCAGCAACGCCGCGTGGAGGATGACACTTTTCGGAGCGTAAACTCCTTTTGTTAGGGAAGAACCATGACGGTACCTAACGAATAAGCACCGGCTAACTCCGTGCCAGCAGCCGCGGTAATACGGGGGGTGCAAGCGTTACTCGGAATCACTGGGCGTAAAGGACGCGTAGGCGGATTATCAAGTCTTTTGTGAAATCCTATGGCTTAACCATAGAACTGCTTGGGAAACTGATAATCTAGAGTGAGGGAGAGGCAGATGGAATTGGTGGTGTAGGGGTAAAATCCGTAGAGATCACCAGGAATACCCATTGCGAAGGCGATCTGCTGGAACTCAACTGACGCTAAGGCGTGAAAGCGTGGGGAGCAAACAGGATTAGATACCCTGGTAGTCCACGCCCTAAACGATGTATACTAGTTGTTGCTATGCTAGTCATGGCAGTAATGCACCTAACGGATTAAGTATACCGCCTGGGGAGTACGGTCGCAAGATTAAAACTCAAAGGAATAGACGGGGACCCGCACAAGCGGTGGAGCATGTGGTTTAATTCGAAGATACGCGAAGAACCTTACCCGGACTTGATATCTAACAAATCATCTAGAGATAGAAGAGTGTCTGCTTGCAGAAATGTTAAGACAGGTGCTGCACGGCTGTCGTCAGCTCGTGTCGTGAGATGTTGGGTTAAGTCCCGCAACGAGCGCAACCCACGTCATTAGTTGCTAACGGCTCGGCCGAGCACTCTAATGAGACTGCCTTCGCAAGGAGGAGGAAGGTGTGGACGACGTCAAGTCATCATGGCCCTTATGTCCGGGGCGACACACGTGCTACAATGGCATATACAATGAGAAGCAATATCGCGAGATGGAGCAAATCTATAAAATATGTCCCAGTTCGGATTGGAGTCTGCAACTCGACTCCATGAAGCCGGAATCGCTAGTAATCGTAGATCAGCCATGCTACGGTGAATACGTTCCCGGGTCTTGTACTCACCGCCCGTCACACCATGGGAGTTGATTTCACTCGAAGTCGGAATGCTAAACTAGCTACCGCCCACAGTGGAATCAGCGACTGGGGTGAAGTCGTAACAAGGTAACCGTAGGAGAACCTGCGGTTGGATCACCTCCTTTCTAGAGTACAATGAATATTCTCTCACAAGATATTCATCAAAGGAAAATTTAATACTAACTAACCTTAGTATTTACTCAATCGATCCTTGTTTAGTTTTGAAAGATTGACGGCTAATAAAGATTTATCTTTCTAGTTTTAGATTAGATAGATAATATGGGGAATTAGCTCAGCTGGGAGAGCGCCTGCTTTGCACGCAGGAGGTCAGCGGTTCGATCCCGCTATTCTCCACCAGATTTTTTATTAAAGAGGGCCTATAGCTCAGCTGGTTAGAGTGCACCCCTGATAAGGGTGAGGTCACAAGTTCAAGTCTTGTTAGGCCCACCATAAAGATTATTATAAGATTTATTAGCTATAATCACATCCCCAATTTAATAGATTGTGCTTAAATAGTTTATCGGCTTATGAAATCTAAATCAAGTTTTTAAATTTCAAAAATTTGATTTAGATTTTTTAATCTAATGTTCTTTTATTTATTATTGTTAAGAGTCACAAGCAAGTTTTAATAAAAACAATTTTACAGGACTTGTTAAAGATTTAGATATCTAAACTCATTGCATTAAATTGCAGAAGTTTGACATCACAAGATACTATAGGATTTAAAACTTATCTATACTATCTGTCAATGCTTTCCGTCTTGGAGTTTAAGATACTAGATGTAATAACTAAAAACTATATAGCTTGATTCTAAATTTACGGCGCTTCGGTAAGAAGCGGTGTGCTTTAGGTGAGCCAAGGGAGTATTTATGCTCCTTGTCGTAAAAAGTAGCTTTGCTACTTTGCGAAGTATAGGTGGTTATCTTTAGCAAGGAAGTGATGCGAATTAGAATATAATATATACTAAAAAAAGGTAAGCTACTAAGAGTAAGTGGTGGATGCCTTGGCTAGTAGAGGCGATGAAGGACGTGCCAGGCTGCGATAAGACTCGGGGAGCCGTCAAGGGGCTTTGATCCGGGTATTTCCGAATGGGGCAACCCAACTGATAGCGATGTCAGTTACCATATAATGGAGCGAACGTTGGGAATTGAAACATCTTAGTACCAACAGGAAGAGAAATCAATAGAGATTACGCTAGTAGCGGCGAGCGAACGCGTAAGAGGGCAAACCGTTAGTTTACTAACGGGGTTGTAGGACTGCAACATAGACTAAACTTAGTTAATAGAATAAGCTGGAAAGCTTAGGCGTAGAGGGTGATACCCCCGTATATGAAAACTTTGTTTTACTTAGCAGTATCCTGAGTAGGGCGGGACACGTGATATCCTGTCTGAAGCTGGGTCGACCACGATCCAACCCTAAATACTACTACTAGACCGATAGCGCACAAGTACCGTGAGGGAAAGGTGAAAAGAACTGAGGTGATCAGAGTGAAATAGAACCTGAAACCATTTACTTACAATCATTCAGAGCCCTATGATTTATCAGGGTGATGGACTGCCTTTTGCATAATGAGCCTGCGAGTTGTGATGTCTGGCGAGGTTAAGGAAACCCGGAGCCGTAGCGAAAGCGAGTCTTAATAGGGCGTTTAGTCAGATGTTGCAGACCCGAAACGATGTGATCTATCCATGAGCAGGTTGAAACTGGTGTAAGAACCAGTGGAGGACCGAACCCGCTAGCGTTGAAAAGCTATGGGATGACTTGTGGATAGGGGTGAAAGGCCAATCAAACATCGTGATAGCTGGTTCTCTCCGAAATATATTTAGGTATAGCGTCATGTAGTAACACTAGGGGGTAGAGCACTGAATGGGCTAGGGCATACACCAATGTACCAAACCCTATCAAACTCCGAATACCTAGTGTGTAATCATGGCAGTCAGGCGGCGAGTGATAAAATCCGTCGTCGAGAGGGGAACAACCCAGACTAACAGCTAAGGTCCCTAAATCTCATTTAAGTGGAAAACGATGTGGAGTTACTGAAACAACCAGGAGGTTGGCTTAGAAGCAGCCATCCTTTAAAGAAAGCGTAATAGCTCACTGGTCTAGTGATTCTGCGCGGAAAATATAACGGGGCTAAAATGAGTACCGAAGCTTTAGACTTAGTTTTACTAAGTGGTAGGAGAGCGTTGCATTCAGCGTTGAAGGTATACCGGTAAGGAGTACTGGAGCGGATGCAAGTGAGCATGCAGGCATGAGTAGCGATAATTGGGGTGAGAATCCCCAACGCCGTAAACCCAAGGTTTCCTACGCGATGCTCGTCATCGTAGGGTTAGCCGGGTCCTAAGCAAAGTCCGAAAGGGGTATGCGATGGAAAATTGGTTAATATTCCAATGCCAACATTATTGTGCGATGGAAGGACGCTTAGAGTTAAGCAAGCTAGCGGATGGAAGTGCTAGTCGAAAGGTGTAGGTTAAGATCCAGGCAAATCCGGATCTTTTTAAGCCGAGACCCTACAGGCACACAAAGTTCTTCGGAACAGCGTGTGAATTGCTGATACTGTCGAGCCAAGAAAAGTTTCTAAGTTTAGATAATGTTGCCCGTACCGTAAACCGACACAGGTGGGTGGGATGAGTATTCTAAGGCGCGTGGAAGAACTCTCTTCAAGGAACTCTGCAAAATAGCACCGTATCTTCGGTATAAGGTGTGCCTAACTTTGTGAAGGATTTACTCCGTAAGCATTGAAGGTTACAACAAAGAGTCCCTCCCGACTGTTTACCAAAAACACAGCACTCTGCTAACTCGTAAGAGGATGTATAGGGTGTGACGCCTGCCCGGTGCTCGAAGGTTAATTGATGATGTTAGAGCAATCGAAGCATTTGATCGAAGCCCGAGTAAACGGCGGCCGTAACTATAACGGTCCTAAGGTAGCGAAATTCCTTGTCGGTTAAATACCGACCTGCATGAATGGCGTAACGAGATGGGAGCTGTCTCGAAGAGGGATCCAGTGAAATTGTAGTGGAGGTGAAAATTCCTCCTACCCGCGGCAAGACGGAAAGACCCCGTGGACCTTTACTACAGCTTGACACTGCTATTGGGATAAAGATGTGCAGGATAGGTGGGAGGCTTTGAGTATATGACGCCAGTTGTATATGAGCCATTGTTGAGATACCACTCTTCTTTATTCTGATAGCTAACTAGCTTACGTTATCCGTAAGTAGGACAATGTCTGGTGGGTAGTTTGACTGGGGCGGTCGCCTCCCAAAATGTAACGGAGGCTTACAAAGGTTGGCTCAGAACGGTTGGAAATCGTTCGTAGAGTATAAAGGTATAAGCCAGCTTAACTGCGAGACATACAC
>NZ_LIWF01000026.1:0-4417 GCF_012978615.1 Campylobacter sp. RM9328
ATAAGAATTCAAGATAAAAGTCAAGAGTTTTTTTAAAATTCTTAACAATCTTATAAAAAATATGGTTGTATATTTCTTTCAAAGTGAGGAACATCAAGAAATGTTTTAAAATTTCCACCCCATCTATTGAGATTATTTAAAGCTTCCCAATAATCGCCAATAGCTTGCAAATCATGTTTATCTTGAAGCAACCTACCGTTTCTAAATATATGTAAATCAACAGCGCATTTTAATAGATGGTTTGATTTCAATGTTTTTGACTTGCCTTGATTAAAATATATTTTTTGCTGCTCTTTGCTTCTTTGCAAATCCCCACCTCTTACAGTATAGCCGTTATCGTGTAAATAAGCAAGAATATTTGCTACATCTTGCATAAAAGCTTCCTGATGGTTACCTAGTGTCATATGTCTGTATCCTTTTTAATTTTGTTAGAAATAAATTCATCTACATTACGGTTCAGCCAATCAGCACCACGCCATGTAGAATAACCGCTAATGGCAAGTGATAGCCTAAAATTTGAGGTAAAGAAAAATAAAACCTCATATCCAACCCAGCTAAGAAAGATTGAACCTAAAGCACCTGACAAAAAACCCACTATTTTACAGAGATGACCTTTGCAAGGACTGGGGCGATAAGTAAGAATGAAAGCTGTAAAACCAACTAATACAAGGAGGATAAAGTCTTTATATTCATTTACCATTGATACAACCCTTTAAAAGATGTTCTATCTTTCTACAATAGACGAGAACAGCTTTTAAACTCTGTGGATTAGAGGGGTCATATACGGGTTTAGCAGGAAGAGTAACTTCACATTTAATAGGCATAGCGATTTCTTTATATTGTGTTATAACAGCTGGGTTTTGCGCGGGAGCACAACCAACGAAAATAACGGCATAAGATAAAATTAGGATATAAAAAGTAATTTTATTCATTGTTAAATTCCAGTAATACAGCTTCGTAATAAGTAAGCTTATTATCGCATTTATCTTGTTCTACAGGGTCTTTAATTTTTGATAAACGTTTTTGTAATACTTGATCTAAGTCATGCAAAGACTTTGTTAATTTTTCATTATCTATTCTCATTTGTTGTAATTGAGCACTTTGGGTATCAAGCATTAAAAGAGCGTTTTGAGTGTTGATTTGCTCGAGAGAAATTTTTAGATTAGATTGCTCTAAATCTCTTGTTAAATTCACAATAGTATTTTTCTGAAAAGAAATATAAAAATAACCTATCAATAAAGAAAAAGATAAAAATAGAATAATATAAAAAGATAGCCCCCTAGCTCGGAGGCTATTAAAAAAGGAGAGCAACATTAGCCAATCACAGAACGAGCGGAAATTATATAGATTTCATCGAATTTCACGCCGTTAAATGTCTTTTCGATAAGAGCCGTATGAATATCATTTTCCGTTACAGAAGGCTTTGCATAAAAACTAAAAGTAGTTTTTGCACCTGCATTATTTTTACCAGTAATAGTATATTCTAATACCGCCGCTTCGGTTTCTGTGCCGCTTTCACCGGTTTGCAAATAAATAGAATATTCGCCATCAAGTGCAGCCGCCGCAAATGTTCCAGCAACAACATCGTCAGCAGGAACGATAAAGCCGTAACGCCTACCGTTAATTGTATTTCTTATTAAAGATTTTGCCATTGTTGCCTCCTTATGATAATTTGTCAAATTTCAATTTGACATAATCGCATTTAACCTCACTTGTATAAGTAGCGTCAAACTTACCTTTAACGGCTGCAATAAGTTCATTAAAGAAAAAACTTTCCTTTACGTGAGGAACTTGAATCATAGCTGAAAGTCTACCAGTTGGGGTATCTTTACCAACTATAAAATTTTTACGGTTTAAAACCGCTGGAGTAGTATTCATTGCAACACCGCCAGAAGATTTAAGCTCATAGGTTTCTATGCGACCTGCAAGCAATGAAGCAAGTGCGGTTTCATCAGAACCCTCTTTAAAATCCAGAGTTCTTGACTGAAGTCCAGTGATATGCTGTTTTAACATATATGTTCCTTTCTGTCGTTTAGACTTTTATATTTTTCTTGTTAAAACGTTTAAACAAAGAAATTATATAAAAAACAAAAAATGGACGCAGACAATAAAAAGAAAATACAGCAACCAAGGGTATTGAGCAAAAAGACAATGCGCCGAAAAAGTAAAGTAGATGACAAAAAACGCCAGGTGACAGATGTAAAAAACATAACCAAACGCCAAACAAAACAAAAGAGGGGGTATTTATGGGGTCATGGTGTTTAGAGTTTGACATGGAGAAAACATGTAATGCCTCATAAACATGGATAAACGCTCGGTAGAGTTACGCCCGTGCGAGAGATTGAATGAAATTAAATAAATCAAGCACGGGCTATGCGGGGAGCTCCCCGCACCCCCGATCAGGGAGGGGGTAAAAAAACAAAAAAATAATAGGGGGATTAACACCCCCAAGACCCAAAGGGTAAAAAACGGCTAGCTATTAAAACCTGAATATTAAATTAATAATTTCAATACCTAAAAGGTTAAAAATTCTAAGATAATGGTTTCAAAGCCCAGCGGGCAAAAATTAAATGCTAGCCTTGTTTGAATTGTATTCTTTTTTTTCTGAATTTTCTCTTATCTCTTTTATAATAGGCACTCCGTATTGGAGCGCCGCCTTTTTCTTTTTATCCCAGCGCTTCACGGTTTCATATGGGCGCTCTAGGAAGTCAGCCACCTCTTTTAAGGTGGCTTTTTTGTATTGTTGAGCTTTCACTTTACAGCGCCCATTGCTCGGTTTTATATTCATTTTCGCTTATCTCAAAAATTTCATCTCCCACTATGCGTGTTGCAAGATACACGCCGTTCTCTAAAACGTAGAAGTGATCGAAGTCGCCATTATTAAACGGCTCAGTATCTCTACCTACACGCTCGCCGTAAACATAGCCTTTTAGAGGCTTTTCGCTTTTTTTGTATAGCGGGTTGCCCATAACCTCTAGTCTTTTGTCTGTCTTTTTAAAGTATGGCATTTTACTCTCCTTTTGTTTTGATAAGAGAATTATAACACACTATTACTTATAAACAACTTAAAAAGGGTGGAATAAAACATTTTTATCAAAAAAATTGAAAAATAAAAAGAGAGGATTAAGAAGCAAGGAGGGGGAGGACACGGCGAGACACCGCAGAGCGGTGGTATCGCCGTGCAGGGACAAAAACAGAGCAGGAGAGAAAAATATCAACCCTCCATAAACAAAGAACAAGAAACGCCCTTGACTTTTAACCCGCCTACCTCTAAATGAGTTTGAATAAGATTTGTAATTTCTTTCGAATTTAAGTTCTTTTTAACGTTATGAATTAAAACTTGTTTAGTGGCACGATTGTCATTGGAACAAAGAGCTTTAAATTGTTTATTGTAAAAAAAGTCATCGACAGGATAAGTATCGGAGGGATTTTCATAATGAACTTCATATATATATTTGATTTTTGCGGTAGAAACCGCGGATAAAAAAGCTTGAACGTTAGCAACCGATTTAGCTTCAAGAGTTGAAGTGATAACACGATTACCCTGCTGTTGAGTTATTTTATAAACTGGCATTATAATTCCTTAATCTTCATAATCGGGGTTAATTTCCCGAGGATCTTTAAAACTACCGTAAAAATCAGTAGTATATTCTACATCGGTAGTAGACAAAGAAAGTTGATTGGATAATATGGACTGACAAAGAGTAGACGCTTTTTGTATATATTCCTCGACAGAGGAACTAGCCTCAACGAAAGAACCGTCAGAACCAGGAAGATATACACTAGAAAAAACAGAAAAAAGAAGACGCAAACGTTCTTCAACAGCAGAAGGAGTGATTTTAAGATTATCATGCGTCATCGGAGAATACGGCAAATCAGAATAAAAAGAAGAATAGTAAGGTTGCGCGCGTTCTTCATAATCATTTAACAAAGGATCTGTGCTAATTTTTTGAAAATAACGACCAAAAGCCATGCTTAATGTTTCTACGTTATCATAAGGAAAATACTCGCCAAGATCTCCGTTTATGCCAACGGTAAAATAAGAAGCTATGCCATAAGCAAAACAATAGCGACTATCTTCGTCATTTCCTATGAAATGTTGATAAAACGTCCTTGAGCCAGTCACAGAAAAAGTTAAAGGACGAAGCTTATCCAAATCAACGGCAGGAAGAGAATTATCACAACAACAACAAAACAAACTATACATCTTTGATATCACCCAGTAAACCAACCCTTAAAGCTCTGATATCTTCTTTTAATTGGGACACATCGGAGCTAAGAGTGTTAAATTTCTCAAAGAAACCATGATTAATCACGCCTTGGGATAATACAGAAAGAGAACTATTAATTTGCTCTAAAACTTGCATTTCTTGAGCAAAAGCTTGTTTACATTCATCACTCATAGCCATTACGCACC
>NZ_LIWF01000027.1:0-3750 GCF_012978615.1 Campylobacter sp. RM9328
TCATTCATTGTTGTTCTCCTAAGCTTGGCGTTTGAGTTTCTTCCTGTGTCGTTTCGCTTTGTGTGTAAGTTTCAGGCAGTTCAAGTCTAGGCATATCTTGCATCACTTTTGCGATGTTTTCTTCGCTGACTGCGAGCTCTCCTTTTTGCACCTTTTCAAGAATTCCGTAGCAGTATGTATATACCTCGCTGCGCCATTTAAAAAAGGCTACTCCTTCTTCATAGAATGGATTAGGCATAGCAGCATAGCTTGCGGCGGTAGCTATGTTGTCATATCCTTTTTCGTGAGCTTTTTGGTTTAGAAGCGCATCTACGTCGGAGAGGAACTTAGCCTTTATATCTTCGAGCGTCGGCTCTTTAGCTTCGAAAAATAGAGTTTTTGTTTTCGCATCTACTTTGTTTGCGTTTTTATCGATAGCCTCTTGCCAGATTTCATCTGAAATTTGAAAATTCGGCGTAGGTATCGTAGTATGGATTTGGTCATCATAATAACCTAGTATTTTATTTGTAGTTTTGTCATAATTTACGTATTTCATTTTCGCTCCTTTTAATATCCTATCGCAAGCCATCTAGCCGAGGTTACAACTCCAACTGATGCTGTTAGTAAAAAACCAGTAGTAGAGTGCCCCCTTACTACTGTTTCTGTAGTAGCAGATGCCTGAGAGTGCTCTAGTGTTACCCATACACCAAAACATTCACTCGTAAAAGCAATTGGAAACATCGTAGGTTTTGCGATAAACCCATTTTGTGGGTCTGTTATTCCCCACTGAAGTATTAGCCCATTTGGCAGTTTTGTATAGCCGTTTGAAGATTTTGAGCTATCAAAGCTTTCACCCAAAAAGCTTTTTACTGCTTTTTCGGTTACCGCTGTATCTGTAGCGTTGCCAGTTATGGAGTTTTTTAGCTTTGTTATTCCAGCCTTTGCTTCTGTAGCATAGATTGAGTTATCTATCTGACCACTATTTGGCTCTTTTACATTTTTGGCCTTTATAAGCACCACTACGCTCATATTGTATGGGCGTGTTTCTACACCACCTACTTCGGTAGTTGGAGTTGTCATGTTATTACTGACAAATCCATACCAGTTACCACCCAGTGAAGAGTGATTACCTTTGATAGTATAACTGTTATGACTATGAGATTTCAGTTCATCCTCTTGAACTACTCCTAATGCATTAGCATTACCACCTACTGAGCGAAAGAATTTACCATCACTAAAATTTGGTATATTAAAACTCTCTTCACTTCCTCCGTAGGTGTAGCCTATCACATTAAAAAGCTCTGGGTATTCAATCTTATTTAGGCTTCTGCCATCGCACACCAAAAAACCAGCTGGAGTAGTGCTTTCAGAGCTCCACAGCAGATATGAGCCGATTTTTAGCCCGTCTGATATATCGCTCTTTAAGGCGTATTTACTAGCTTCTATGTTGCCTAGCTTCTCACTATCAACCGCCGTGCCATCAACCGGTAAAAACTTCTTATCAAGCTTTTTTATCTCATCTGCTACGTGTGAGCGTGTGGCTAAAACGATATTGTTATCGACTTTTAGCGTGATATTTGCTGCGTTATCTACTTGCAAATAAAATTTAATCGTTATATCCTTACTGCTTCCCTCGCTTAAAAGCGGTTTATAGCTTTCTGGCACTACGCCCACGGCAAATAAAATGCCGTCATCTGTGTAAATGCCGACCCTGCGGATATAAAAACCGCCTACATCGGCACTTATCACACCCTCGCAAATTAGCACGTTTGCATCGCTTTCGCTTTGGGTTATGGTATTTATGCTAAATTTGTGTTTTATGCTTGGTAGCTCGGTTAAATCTTGCGTGATTGGCTGTGTGCTATCGCTTACACCCATTTGGGTTAAGACTATCTGTGCGTTATTTGCGGTGGCCTTGATGAGCTTGTTTAATCCTGCATTAGTTAGAATGCTAAAATAATCCATTTAAATCCTTTCTAAAATATATTTATAATCTCGTGTGTTTTAAACGTATTAGCGTGATAAAATCCTGTTTTTGTTTCAAGCTCTCTTAAAACATAAGGCATAACGCTAATCGTTTCACCGTGCATTAGATAGCCCCCAGCGTGTGCGTTTGCTTTGGTAGCTATTTTTATACTTACGCCATCATAAACGCTTCTAACGTTTTTATAGGTATTTACTATCTCATCGGTCTTTTTTAGGCTCTCTTGGTTTATACCTGTTTTACTTACTTCAAGTTCAAGTTTAAAGTGATAAGGTGCTCCGCCGTATTCGTACCACTCTTTGACGTTTGTTGTGGCGTAAAATAACTTTAAGGCTTTGTTTAAGCTATAAAATGTGCCTGAGTAGTAGTGAATTTCAAATGCGTTTTTTATAAGCTCACGAGCTGTACTCTCGCTAAGTTTGTCAATATCCACATCAAAGTTGGCAGCTAAGATAGGTAAAAGCTGAGCTGGGCAAGTATCGGCTAAGGTATTAATCACGCTAATGTCTAGTCCATCAAGCTTGACGCCAAAGAATTTATCTAGTTTTTTATCAAATTTGCTTTTATGATTTGGCAGTAAGCTCATGAAATAGCCTTTTTATAGCTTAGGTTGAAATTTACTCTTACGAAGCTATCCTCGCCCACTTTTGTATCACTTGTCGGATTTACCAAATTTACTCTATACACTCCGTTTTTATGAAGTACGGAATATATGTAGCTTAAATTTAGATCTTCGCCTATTGCTAGAGAGGTTTTACTAGACTTTATCTGCTTATCTATCTCATCTTGTAAAAACATATCTATTAGCTCAAGCTCTGCCCTTATCTCTACATTTACTATATTTGCATTTGCTACTACTACGTTATCAGTTAGCGGTCTTACCTTCTCATCGCTTAAATACTCTGCTACGCTTTGTCTGGTTTCTTCGCTCATATCAGTGCTTTTTATAAATACATTTACAACGCCAGCACCACCATTTAGTACATTTACCTCTTCTACCTTAGTATTTGCTGATAGTGCGTGATAGATATATGCCTTTTTCGCTCCTGCTGTTGAAAATCTCTCCAGTGAAAGCACGGCTCTTTCTCGCAGCCTCTCATCGCCTTCGACTTCCGTTTCACCACTAAAATTACTCTCTTGTTTTGCTTTTAGCACGAAAGGCAAAGGTGTTTGTATATACTCACACTTTATGTCGCTTTGTTTTACAAAACTATCTAAAACACTAATGCCTGTTATCTCTTTATTTCCTGCTTTTATGGTTAGGCTATTTTTTAGCGTAGCCGTGTCGCCTTTATCGCTTGCAAGCACAAGTCCCGCGGGAATATAAACGTCATAATCAAGCGTAGTCGATAGGCTAAGTTTAACGCTCGCCGTAGGTTTTTCGCCTTTTAGCCGCTCGATACCGTATATTGCTACTACGTTATCAAGGTCGTTTCCCGTCGCAAAAGGCAAAAGCATACTTTTTACGCTACTATTTATGCGAGCTCGAAGTAGTAGCTCACGATACGCCAAAGTTTCAAGCAGAGCCGAGTAGTTATCGCTCTCCAAAAGCGCGATCTCGTCATCTGTTAAATAGCTTTTAAAGACGTTTTTAACGCTTTTTAAAATTTCATCATAATTAAGCGTTTCGATAACGTTCGGATAGGGAAGTTTTGTTAGATCAAGCATAAGCTACCTCCATACTATCGCCGCCCTCAAAAATTATTTTAAATTTAAGTGCGTGATTTTCAAGGCTAATTAGCCTTACCTCGTCTATTTTTATTCTTTTTTCCCATTTTTCTACCGCC
>NZ_LIWF01000028.1:0-3485 GCF_012978615.1 Campylobacter sp. RM9328
GACCCTGTAAGTGAATATCTAATAAAGGGCAATTTAAAATGACGGTTGCTCGCTTGAAGATACTTTATAGTGTTCTTTGTCTACTCGAAACCGAAAAAACCGTTTCAAAACACTCTATTCTATCTAAAAGTGGGCTTCATCGTTCAACCCTAAATAGAGAAATCGGGAATAAGTATTTGTTGTTAAATTTAATCGAAGAACATCAAAATTCAACTAATAAAAGGAGAAACAATGGCAAAAACTACAGCGCCTCTATTTGAGGCTGATACAGAAGCACAGGCTAGAGCATTATATAGCGCTCTTAATCAAAACAGCGATATATTCGAACAAAAAATTAAAATTATTAAGCTTCGAAAGGTCGATGGAAAAGAAAAGGTTGATAAAGATAACAACCCCGTCCTTAACGAGTATGGCGAGCCTTTACGTTGGGACGATAGTTATTATTTAACTTACGTTGCTTTAAATAGTGGCGGAGAGCATACAACTCGTATATCACAAGAACAATATCTTTCTCTTGTTGAAAATGAAGTATATGTCGCAACTGGAAAAATTGAGTATAGACTTTATAAAGATACCTATAACTCTGTTCCGACTATTGTGTTTAATAAATTTACGTCCGCAATTGATAGCTTTGTCACGGCAATGCTTAAATTTGAACAGCTTAAAACCAGCTCTCAAAGCTGAAAAATAGGGGTTTTTATTTTGCTCCCCGCCTGGACTATCAGTAGGTTTAGGCGGGACAAACCTCAAAAAGATTAAAGAAAGGCTTTATTGTGATATTCAGTAGTTCAAACTTTAAAATACTTCATCAGGGTATCGATACCCTAGTAATTGGTGTTAATTGCACTGATGAGAATGTATTTAATACCCATTTTGCTTCATTTGTGTATAAGATTAGTCAGTTGAAATCAGACGCGCAACAAGTTAAATCATTTGGTGAAAAATATGTTTTAGATGATTTGGGTCTTAATTATGGTGATTTTAGGGTATCAAGTAAAGGCTTAGGGCAATATTTTGGTTTTTTTAGTAATGATGATATATTTTGCACTATTTCGGATACTAAATATAAAAGTAATCAGCTATATCACCTAAAAATTCAATTTCGTTCCGTATTTTTATTAAAACACGGACACGTTCGTGCTTTTGATTTGGTGCGTGAATTTTTAGCCGATATATTTGCGGGGTGTTTTAAGATTTCTGTTCTTCGTCTTGACCTTGCTACTGATGTTACCGGCATAAAATATACTCCGCAAGATTTTTTAAAATTTAGAAGTTTAAAGCGTATAAGCAATTATACAGAGCAAACAAAAAGAGACGATGACGAGTTAATAAAAGGTGATGAAACGTCGGTTAATACTACTGATTTAACGCAAATTGATATAAATAATTTTATGCGTTTTTCTCGTTTCGAGGGCGTGAGCTTTGGTAAAAATCCTCACATGTTTCGTATTTATGACAAAATTAAGCAAATTCAAAACAAAAATATTTCTACTCTAATTTATACAAAATGGGAATTAAACGGTTTTGATTTTAAACGTGATATGTATGTTTTTCGTCACGAGGTGGAGTTTGGGCGCTATGCTATTAAGCGTCTTATTCCGCAAAATATAACCGATGAGATCGATTATATATTTAAGCATTTGCCCGCTTTTTGGTCGCAAGGTTTACAAATTTGTAAATGGTATGATTTAAGCGATGATGAAATCAGACGAATTACTGAAAATCAGGTTCAAACAGATAGTATTCGTAAAATATATCAGCGTTGCGAGCTTGATGAGAATAGACTTAAATTTTGGGATATGATCAAGATTTGGGGTGATGATAAAAATAATGCTTTGTCTATGCATGATCTTTTAAAGACACGTGATATTAAAAAAGCAAAGAAAGCTTTAAAGGCTTTTGTTTCTGCCGTATATTCAAATTTAGGTTTTGAGTCTAACAACTTTTTTATAGTGTTTGAAGAAGTTAAAAAAGATTTAGAGCGCGAGGGGCTTGACTTGCACGAATATGGTTTGAGTAAATTAGCTGGTAATTTTTTACGAAATGAAAAAACTATCAAAAATCAAAGCCTTGATATTACTAATCCTTTAAGTTCTCTTTGTTATTTTGCTTTAAATGATTTTTTTATAGCTATGGAAAAAATTAGAAGTGATGATTATAAACGTCCTATTGTAAATGCTTATGAAATTTTAAAGGAGCAATTTAATGCGTAATCTTAATTCTTATGAATATTTAATAAAGATGATTATTGAAGCAAACAAAGATCGTGATATGCTTGTTATAGATCCTAAGTTTTATAAGGTGCGTAAGTTTTTTTTTGCTTCTAAAGGGTTTATCTCTCATAATACATTTATTGGTTCTTTTTTTAAGCGTCATGAGGCTTGGAAAACTTTAGAGAGTGATTTTTTAAAAACTAATATTCCTAGTTTTTTGTCTAGGTTTGGTTATTACCCAAAAAAAGGTAATAAATATCTTTTAGCTATAAAAGAAAATGTTTTAGATTTATATTAAGGAGCAAAAAATGTCTTTTTTTCCACCGTCTTTAAACGGACAATATCGAACTTATTTTGATAATGATCCCGTTTTGCATACTATTAATAAGCGTGTTTATTATGTGAATTCAAGTTTTTTCTTGTTAAATTCTAATAATAGTTATATAATTTGTTATGTATTATCTGATGCCGAATATGGCACTTTACTTGTTTGTCCTTCCGTTTATGTTACGGATTTAGAGCCTGATACTGTTATTCCCGAGTATAATCCTCGTGGTGGTGATTCTGTTATATCTTCATAAAAAGGCGTAAAATGTTTGATTATTACATGCGTATTGTTAATCGTAATGACAATCTTCCTCCTGACAGTGAGATTATTCCAACAGGTGGTAATTATATTATTTCCGATCATTCTAAAGATGGTGTTGAAGCTCATAACTTCGATACTTCAGGGCTTTACAATCTTAATCCCTCTGATTTTCAGGGATTAAGTCTTGTCGATAGTCTTGCTGTTCGTAATGCTCTTGAACTTAGTAAATTGCAAGTCTTGGATCAAATCCGTAAATCTCTTGTTCGATTTCCGTCTTCTTTGGGTTCTTCTCTTGCTTCTGCTCTTTCTAATAATTTTTCTGATAATAATGCTAGTAATCCTGACAATTCTAACACTAATGTCGGTTCTTCTAACATAGTCATATCGGGATTATCGGAGGTCGTAAGTAGTTTAAATGCTACAAATGATATCCTTACTCAAGGACTTGAATATCAAAAACAAAGAACCGATATCGAGGTTGATCGTCATAAATTTGAAAGCGAAACAAAAACAATCAAAGATCTTGACGGTAATAATTCAGCTATTATGTCGCCTCGTGAGCTTGAAGCAAGTAAAAATGCTAGTGAAGCAAGAGTTGCTACTGACACTAATAATTTTGAGCTTAGTATGTCTGATATTAATGATTTGTTTGGTGATTTGCCTGATATCGGGGAATTGTTTAA
>NZ_LIWF01000029.1:0-2902 GCF_012978615.1 Campylobacter sp. RM9328
AAAGTTACTTAAATTACCATTGTTAAAAGTCACAATCAAGTTTTAATATTTAAAACAATTTTACAGGACTTGTTAGAGCTTTGAATTTAGTTTAATTTCAAATATTCTATATCAAACACTGTTATCCCAATAATATAAAAGATATAGTTTATAAATATTAACTTCACAAGCTATTAAGCTTTAAAACTTACTTAATAGTAGTTAATACTTTCCGTCTTATTAAATTTAAATTCAAATATTATAAATCTAATAGCCATATCTTTAATAAAAGAAAAGAGTAGTAAAAAAATCTAGTAAAATCTAGTAAAAACTTCTTTATATTTTAAGATTAGCTATCTATTTTTATCTTTAACAAGGAAGTGATGCGAATTAGAATATCAATAATCTAATTAAAAAAGGTAAGCTACTAAGAGCAAATGGTGGATGCCTTGGCTAGTAGAGGCGATGAAAGACGTGCCAGGCTGCGATAAGTCTCGGGGAGCCGTCAAGGGGCTTTGATCCGGGAATTTCTGAATGGGGCAACCCAGTATATAGTGATATATACTACCGCAATGCGGAGCGAACGTTGGGAATTGAAACATCTTAGTACCAACAGGAAAAGAAATCAAACGAGATTACGCTAGTAGCGGCGAGCGAAAGCGTAAGAGGGCAAACCACTAGCTTGCTAGTGGGGTTGTAGGACTGCAATATAGACTTAAACAATCTAATAGAATAAGTTGGAAAGCTTAAGCATAGAGGGTGATACTCCCGTATATGAAAGTGCGTTTATACTTAGCAGTATCCTGAGTAGGGCGGGACACGTGTAATCCTGTCTGAAGCTGGGTAGACCACTATCCAACCCTAAATACTACTACTAGACCGATAGTGCACAAGTACCGTGAGGGAAAGGTGAAAAGAACTGAGGTGATCAGAGTGAAATAGAACCTGAAACCATTTGCTTACAATCATTCAGAGCCCTATGATTTATCAGGGTGATGGACTGCCTTTTGCATAATGAGCCTGCGAGTTGTGGTGTCTGGCGAGGTTAAGGAAACCCGGAGCCGTAGCGAAAGCGAGTCTTAATAGGGCGTATAGTCAGATGCTGCAGACCCGAAACGATGTGATCTATCCATGAGCAGGTTGAAACTGGTGTAAGAGCCAGTGGAGGACCGAACAGACGGCCGTTGAAAAGGCTCCTGATGACTTGTGGATAGGGGTGAAAGGCCAATCAAACATCGTGATAGCTGGTTCTCTCCGAAATATATTTAGGTATAGCGTTGTGTAGTAACTTTGTGAGGTAGAGCACTGAATGGGCTAGGGCATACACCAATGTACCAAACCCTATCAAACTCCGAATGCGCAAAGTGTAATCACAGCAGTCAGGCGGCGAGTGATAAAATCCGTCGTCGAGAGGGGAACAACCCAGACTAACAGCTAAGGTCCCTAAATCTCATTTAAGTGGAAAACGATGTGGAGTTACTGAAACAACCAGGAGGTTGGCTTAGAAGCAGCCATCCTTTAAAGAAAGCGTAATAGCTCACTGGTCTAGTGATTCTGCGCGGAAAATATAACGGGGCTAAAATGAGTACCGAAGCTTTAGACTTGCACTTAATTCTAATTATAAATTTGGCTATGAGCTTTTAAGTTATATTTCTCATAATTTAATTGCACTCATATAAATTAAATTATGAGAAAATAGTTTAGCTAAAATAATTAGAAGTAGTTAGAATTAAGTGCAAGTGGTAGGAGAGCGTTCTATTCAGCGTTGAAGGTATACCGGTAAGGAGTGCTGGAGCGGATAGAAGTGAGCATGCAGGCATGAGTAGCGATAAAAGGGGTGAGAATCCCCTTCGCCGTAAACCCAAGGTTTCCTACGCGATGCTCGTCATCGTAGGGTTAGTCGGGTCCTAAGCAAAGTCCGAAAGGGGTATGCGATGGAAAATTGGTTAATATTCCAATACCAATTATTATGTGCGATGGAAGGACGCTTAAAGTTAGTGGAGCTAGCGGATGGAAGTGCTAGTCTAAGGGCGTAGGTTGAGTTATAGGCAAATCCGTAACTCTCTATCCGAGACCTCAAAGGCTCTTGACGCTCTTCGGAGTAGATGGAGAATCCATGATACTATCGAGCCAAGAAAAGTTTCTAAGTTTAGTAATAATTGCCCGTACCGTAAACCGACACAGGTGGGTGGGATGAGTATTCTAAGGCGCGTGGAAGAACTCTCTTTAAGGAACTCTGCAAAATAGCACCGTATCTTCGGTATAAGGTGTGCCTAACTTTGTATTAAGATTTACTCCCAAAGCATTGAAGGTTACAACAAAGAGTCCCTCCCGACTGTTTACCATAAACACAGCACTCTGCTAACTCGTAAGAGGATGTATAGGGTGTGACGCCTGCCCGGTGCTCGAAGGTTAATTGATGGGGTTAGCATTAGCGAAGCTCTTGATCGAAGCCCGAGTAAACGGCGGCCGTAACTATAACGGTCCTAAGGTAGCGAAATTCCTTGTCGGTTAAATACCGACCTGCATGAATGGCGTAACGAGATGGGAGCTGTCTCAAAGAGGGATCCAGTGAAATTGTAGTGGAGGTGAAAATTCCTCCTACCCGCGGCAAGACGGAAAGACCCCGTGGACCTTTACTACAGCTTGACACTGCTATTTGGATAAAGATGCGCAGGATAGGTGGGAGGCTTTGATCCATAGACTCTGGTTTATGGTGAGCCATTGTTGAGATACCACTCTTCTTTATTTGGGTAGCTAACTAGCCTAAGTTATCCTTAGGTAGGACAATGTCTGGTGGGTAGTTTGACTGGGGCGGTCGCCTCCCAAAGTGTAACGGAGGCTTACAAAGGTTGGCTCAGAACGGTTGGAAATCGTTCGTAGAGTATAAAGGCATAAGCCAGCTTAACTGCGAGACGTACAT
>NZ_LIWF01000030.1:0-2708 GCF_012978615.1 Campylobacter sp. RM9328
CAACTTTCTAAAAGGAGACAATATGGAAAACATGTCAAGACGAAATTTCGTTAAGATGAGTATGGTTGGTGCTGGTGCTCTTGCACTTAGCAGCGTAAATGCTAGCGCTTCTGCAGTTGATGCAAAAGATGTTAAATTTGATGAAGAGTGGGACGTTGTAATTATCGGCTCAGGCTTTTCAGGACTAGCAGCTGGTCTTGTAGCAGCCAAAAAAGGAAACAAAGTTCTAATCCTTGAAAAAATGGGTCGTATCGGCGGTAACTCAGTTATTAACGGTGGCGGCATGAGTGTTCCTGTGAATCCTGTCCAAGCAAAAGACGGTATCAAAGATAGTAAAGAGCTATTTATGGCTGACTGCTTAAAAGCGGGTCTTGGTATTAACCACCCTGAACTACTTCAAACGCTAGCTGATCGCGGAACAGACGCTTACAAATTCCTAGTAGACAATGGTGTTCAGTTTAAAGATCACTGCGCACACTTCGGCGGACACTCAGTTCCTCGCTCAATGCTAACTACAAACGACTCTGGCTCAGGCTATATCCAACCTATGCTTGAAAAATTTGAAGCATTAAAAGACCAAGGTTGCGAACTAAGAAGAAGAGCTAAATTTGACGACTTCGTAATGGAAGGCGATAGAGTTGTTGGTGTAACTATCCGCGAAGAGTATAAATTTGACGCTAACCTATACAGCGACGACCTAGAAAACACAAGCGGAACTAAAAAAACTATCAAGGCTAAAAAAGGTGTTGTTTTAGCATCTGGCGGTTTTGGACGCGATAGAGCATTTAGAAAACTTCAAGACCCAAGAATTCCTGATGATGTTGATAGCACAAACCACGCAGGTGCAACAGCTGGTGCTTTACTAAAAGCATTTGAGATCGGTGCATATCCTGTTCAAATCGACTGGATCCAATTTGGCCCATGGGCAAGCCCTGATGAAAAAGGCTTTGGTACAGCCCCTATCCTTACTCAACAAGGAACATTTAAATACGGTATCGCTGTTGATATTCGCAACGGCAAACGCTTCATGAACGAACTAGCAGACAGAAAAACAAGAGCTGATGCAGAGTTTAAAATTCTAAGAGAAACTCCGGGCGCATACCCTATAACATTTGGCGATGACAAATGCTTTAGAGATCTTAGCGAAGAGATCATACAAAAAGGTATGGCTGGCGGTAAGCTAGTTGGTGTTTGCAAAAGCTTAGATGAAATAGCTAGCAAATACGGCGTTCCTGCAGCAGCTTTAAAAGAAACCGTTAAAAAATACAACGAGGGCGTAAAAGCTAAAAAAGATGAATTTGGCAAACAAGAAAACGCACTAAGCGAGATCAACGAAGCTGGTCCATTCTATGTAGTTCGCCTTTCACCAAAACCACACCACACAATGGGCGGTCTAAAAATTAATGAGAAAGCAGAAGTTATCTCTTCTAAAACAAACAAACCAATCCCTGGTCTTTATGCTGCGGGCGAGGTTACAGGCGGAACACATGGTGCTAGCCGTCTAGGTACAGTTGCTATTACCGATTGTATCGTATTTGGTATGATTGCCGGCGAAGCAATGTAATACAAAAGGGGGCTCTTGGCCCTCTTCTTATTTAAATCCAAAGGTCTTAAATGAAACGTCTAACTTTAACAGCATTACTATTATTATGCTGTTTTTTCACGCCTATCTTTGCGAATGATAATGGGAAAAAATCAGACCTTAACATTCAAAAGATAACCGTTTCTGACGAGCTACGAGCAAAACACACTCTAAAGCCTCATCATGAACATTTGGCGTTTGACTGTATAGATTGTCATACAAATCAAGGTGACGATCCTAGTAAATTTAAAAACATAAAAGATGAAGGCTGTCTAAGCTGCCACGGCACTAAAAAGCTACTAGCGCAAAGACTTAAATTTATGGATACGCTAAAAGCTAATCCACACAACTCGGTTCACGACGGTCCTACATTATACTGTGACGAGTGCCACTTCGAGCACAAGCCGTCTATAAATATGTGTAGCGAATGCCACGAGCATGAGGTTCCACAATGGATGGGAGTAACACCATGAAAATTTCAAAGAAATTATTAGCTCTTATTGTAGTGATAAGTGGCATTGTTGGATTTTTCGTTGTTTTACCGGTTCATTATGTGCTTGAAGAGACCAGCACGGATAGATTTTGTGGAGTCTGCCACGAGATGGATCCTATGGTTATATCATATCAAAAAGATATCCATGCAGGCAGTGGGGCAATAGGCGTAAAGGCTAAATGTGTTGATTGCCATTTACCTCACGACAACCTAGCCAAATACGTATATCAAAAAGCAGTTAATGGCATAGTAGAGGGCTATATCCACTTCTTTGGCGATCCTGATAGTATAAACTGGGTGGCTAATCTAAAAAATAAAGAGCACTATGTGTTTGACAACGGCTGTATGAGCTGTCATACTAACATCTTAGACACAACAGCTTCATCACAGCAAGCTCAAAAGATGCACGCCCACTACGTTAAGCTTCAAGGAAGCGACAAAGAGCTTAAATGTGTAAGTTGTCACGTAGGAGTAGGACATGCTCATGATATGAGAAACCAGCTTGAATACTGGAAGCCTTCGTATAAAATTTACGAGAACAAAATGCTAGAACAAAAGATAAAATCAAAGCAAGAGTTCTTTAAAGATGAATATGAGCCAACCAAACAAGAGAGGGAGTTTTTGGAGAAAAAT
>NZ_LIWF01000031.1:0-2507 GCF_012978615.1 Campylobacter sp. RM9328
ACCACTGGTGTATGAGTTGTCCTGCCAAGGGCATCGCTCAGTAGCTACGTTGGGATGTGATAAGAGCTGAAAGCATCTAAGCTCGAAGCCAACTCCAAGATGAATCTTCTTTTAAGAGCTCTAGTAGACTACTAGTTTGATAGGCTGGGTGTGTAATTGATGAAAGTCATTTAGCTGACCAGTACTAATAGCTCGTTTGCTTATCTTTTAAGCATCACTTCCTTGTTAAGGATAAAACCTTAGTAAGAAGAATGTTTTTATAAACATGCTTTACTCTTAACAAAATATCACTACAGTGTTAAATAAGAGATTAATCACTAATCCTTTATTTAACACTGCTCGTGGCTATACAGACGAGGAAACGCCTTGCTCCATCTCGAACCAAGAAGCTAAGCTCGTCCTGGCTGATGATACTCTCCCTTACTGGGATGTCGGGAAAGTAAGTCGCTGCGAGCTTTGTTAATTATTCTACTACTTATTATCCAAATACAAAATCTTAAACTACCTAATATTAGATCTAAACCAACTAAGATTTTAACTTATATAAACATATAATTAAAACATCTATCTTTAATGCTTTATATCTTTTATGATACTGCTTTTTATTTATTGTGGTTTTTCTTTCTCTTTATTATCTTTATTGTTATCTTGGTTTTATTGTGATAGACGGATTACTTTTGTGTCTACTATCTTTTGCTCTTATAAATTTAACCTTGGCGGTCTTAATGAATGCTATATACTCTTCTTTAGATGTGACAGGAGTTATCCAAAGCTATGGTGTGATAAATAGATAGCTTGTTTTTATTTTTCGTGTATGTTTTTCTTCTTGTGTATAAAATTAGGCTTAATTTAACTTAAACTCTAAACAATGAGTTTTAATTTATGGTTAACTTATGTTCTCTAAAAGCAACTAATACAGTGAAGTTAAAAATAAGCATAAATACCTCGTGGAATTTTAGAGGCTAAATTTAGAGAAAATTGAAATATATTTGCATAAATATAAAGACAGGTAAAATATCATAAATAATATAAATCCAAAAGTAAGCTTATGTAGATATTTTAAACAAATAAGAATTTTAACGGCAAACAAATGCTAAAAAGTATCTAGCTAAATTTAGCGGTAAATATAAATAAATGAGAGCTATTTAAAAGCTAAAAGGGTGGTGTGGTATACATAAGCCTCCTATCTTAAATATTCATATTTTTTATATTAAATTTATTCTTTATATGTATTGTAAAACAAGCGTTTACCCTACTAAGTTATAATCAAATTCAATCTTAAATCAAAGGAAAACAATGAAACTATCTTTTAAATCAACTCTACTATCTTTAGCGCTACTAGCTACTCAGGCATTTGCCGTTATAAATTTAAATACGGCCACCAAAGATGAACTAATGAGTTTAAACGGTATAGGCGAGAGTAAGGCCGAGGCTATTATAGAGTATAGAAAGGCTAATAAATTTAACTCTATAGAGGATATTAAAAACATTAGTGGTATAGGCGATAAGACATATGAGAATTTAAAAGATGATATATCGGTATCTGGTAAGACGACAGTGCAACCTAAGGTAAAAGAGATAAAAGATAAGTCAGCCAAAAAGACTAAAGAGCTAAAAGAGGATATTAACAATAAAGCCAGTAAGACAAAAGATAATGCAAGCAAGAAAGGCAGTGAGATAAAAGATATTAAAAACAGTTCCAAGGATAAGGTAAAATAGAAGGCCAAAGAGGAAATAAGTAAGAGCATAAAGCTTAAACAAAATAAGTAGATTAAGAGTAAAATAAATACACAAAACATTATAATAAAATAGAGAAATTTAAAGTAGGACAAAAGCAAGAGGTAAATAAAAGCAGGAAAAATCATAAATTGCTTAGCTCTTTGCTTTTTTAGTGCTAATCTTTATGTTTCTCTTTTTATCACTAGCCATTAAACAAATACCGCTTAATAAACAGTGCCTAGTTACTAGAGATGGCATATGTAAGGTTTTTATAGTTTAATAAATTTAATCATGAAGTCAATATCATATATCATCAAAGTAAATAAGGCTTTACACTTAAATAAATAAATAAATAAATAAAAAGAGGGTCTAAATTTTTTATCCTTGTTTTTATTTATTTGCGCAAGATATTTACCTGGGTTTAACAATGGCATTAAGTATTTTTAGATGTGCTAGAAGTCTAAGGCTTTTAATGGCTATATGCTATGTAGTTATGAGCAAGTGCGTAATTATAAAGAGATTAGAAAGAGGCAAGATTATAAGAGAGAGATTATAAGAGAGACGGTAAAAAGGTATTTCTCTTATGGGTTGTGGAGGGGATAAAACAAATAAGACAGATATATAGTTTAGGTATTTTTATGGTTTGTGGGGTGGGTTAAGTAAATTTGGTTATATAGTAAAAAGGTTTAGCTAAAAAGATAAACATAAATATAATTTAATGTAAGGAGATGAAATGAAGTTGTATTTAAAATGTTTAATGTTGTTTGTTGTGATGATGCCTTGTTTGT
>NZ_LIWF01000032.1:0-2433 GCF_012978615.1 Campylobacter sp. RM9328
AAAACAGATATAGGCATATAACATCACTTATTTCACCTATATCGATCTGATCTCTCTTACTATCGGCACTGCTATATATCATCAGACCATTAACCGCCTTGGCGCTGACAAAACCTAAAAGCTCATAATTATTTTTTGCCATTTTCACTCCTTATTTTTATTTTTACCTACTTTTAGCGGCGTAGCGGAGCCACGCCTAAAGTAGCAAACAAAATTTTCGCAATAGCAAAACAACCTTAAATGGTTATTTTGCGGCGAAAATTTGGAATGTGACCCCGCACTAAAGCGGATTAAATTTATGTTCTTTTAGCCTTATCATAAGCCTTATATAGCTCATCTGGTGCTTGTGGTGCTATCTTACCCACTTGTGATAGCCATTTGGCATATTGTTTGGCTTTTTGTTCTACTTTTTGGGCTTGACTTTTTATATTAGAAGTGGTAGAATTCTCACTTAAAGGCTGGTTCCTAGTGTAATTCTGCCTATCATAGGCAGACCCAGCCTTTCTATCACTAAAAAAGCTTATTACTCTATCTTTACCGCCACGAGTATCGCCGATAATTGCTCTAAATCTAACGCCATTTTCATCAGTATAATCATACACACGCTTACCACCACTTTCTTTGAAGTCGCCAGCTTTGCGGATATACTCCCCCATATTTAGATATTCTTGTGTTGTTATATAACCTTCGTTTTTTGGGTCTAGGTGTTTTTGTATATGCAATGAGCCAAAACCATCTTTATTTGCTGTTATATTATCAGCTCTGCCTTTTTCAAACTTTATAACATTTTCTACATCTTCTATATCTTTGTATATTTGCGTAGCTCTTTTTTCATTAAATGCTACATTATACACGCCACGCACTTCTTTTTGCTTAGGTGTATAACTAGCACTTGCGCCATCATCAAAGCTTACCACTCTATCATTTGGGTTAATATCTAAAGTCTTAAATGGATGCGGACTATAACTGCTAAACCTTTCTACATTTTTAACCGCCTGGCTTTTTAAAAATTCTTGCCTTTGGTCTAGCTGTTTTTTGATTTTATCCGCTTCATCTTGTTTCCCAGCTAAGATAAGCTCCTTTCGTTTTTGTTTGAGTTCTTGCCATTTAGGATTATCTATATCATTTATAAGAAGTCTATTAAACTCTCCATCTATAGCGTCATCCTTGCTATATGTTCTATTTAGCCTTTTCTCAACATTTCTAGCTTCACTCTCACCAGCTAGATTTTTATACTCTTCATAGCTTAGCTTTTGTGTGTTTCCACCAGAGGCAAAGCCTTCTATACTTTGGATTGCGTGTTGAATTTCGTGGTATAGTGTGCTTTTTAACTCATCATTGGTAGCATTTTGTAAATAGTCATAATCAAAAAATATAGCTTTTTGCCTTGATCCAAATGCTTCGTAATATATGGCATTTGATCCATCTTTTGTTTGAGTTGGTAAAATTGGTAAATCTTTAACTTGCGGATAAGCCTTAAACAGCTCATCATCTTTTAATATATCGCCTAATTTATTTGGTGTAGCCTTTTTTAGAGCTGATATATCTAATTCTGCTCCTTTTGGATTTATCTCAAATTTCCACTTTTTATCTATATCTTTATACCAGCCAGTTTTAGCCCAAATTTCGCTCTCATCTGCTCCATTTTTTGCCATTTCCCCAGCGGTTTTTAGTTTGGCTTTATTGGCTCCTATTGCGTTCTCTCTGCCAAAAATATAGTTATAATTCTCCTTTGGTGTTCTGCCTAGGGCTTTACCTATGATATCAGGCCTATCATTTAAAATCATAGGCAAATCCTTAGCTAATCTTTGGCTAACTTGTGCTAATTGTGGGGCTAATTTGGCTGAATTTTCTAGCATTTTTATAGCCCCAACTGAGCCACCAGCTCCTAATAAAAATCCCTTGACAAACGCTTCAGCCTTTTTATTTGGGTCTTGCTCAGCATTAGCGTTCATCACTCCGCCCATACCGCCACTACCTAGGTGTAATATGGCTTTTTCCATCGCCATAGTGCTAAAGCCATTCATCATTGGTTGTGGGGTTTGGTCTTGACTTTTTATCTCTTTTGGGGTAGAATTTGGCTTAGAGTTTAAAGGCAGAGTCTCGCCTTTTGTAAAGCCTTTAGAGTTGATAATCTTATTGGCTTCTCCAATATCATCATAAGCAGTAACTATCCATTTATTTTCTGTCGGATTACCTTGCCAATTTTGCTTTAATCCTATTTTATAAACTTTATCATTTTTATTATAAACGATTGTTGTTCTGCTATTGTTGTCTATTTTTATCTCACCTTTTTCTATTATCTCGGCTATACCATTTGCCATTTTCTCTTGCGGAGTGCTACCTTCAAATATAGCAAAATCATTAAGGTGTTTAGCTTCTATTTTACTAAGCCCATAGCCTTTTATCTCGCCTTTTACGACCTCAAACTCA
>NZ_LIWF01000033.1:0-2308 GCF_012978615.1 Campylobacter sp. RM9328
CCGCCAAAGCTACCCCTTCACACGGATAAAATCCATGAAGCACATACTTTTGCTCTCAAAAGATTTTGATCTAAACGTAAGTCTGAGCGCAGCTCTTTATAGGTTTAACTTTAGGATCATTCGTTTTGAGAGCGAACAAGATGTGATGGATGATTTTGACAACGGCAACAGATACGACCTGTATGTTTTTGACATAAAAGCAAAACAGGGCGATCTCAGCCTTGTCAAATTTATACGTGACAACAAAAACACAACTCCTATCCTACTTATACTTGATGAGTCTATCCCGACGCTATTTAAGAAAATTTATTACGCTAGGGTTGATGACTTTATAATCAGACCATTTCCTCCGGATGAGTTTATATTTCATGTATTTAAGCTCTGTAAAGTGCTACTTGGATCTAAATTTGAGTTTGCTAACGGACTTGTTTTTGACAAAGAGTCCCTTTATGTAACAGACAAAGACAAGAGGATCGAGCTTGGCAAAAAAGAAGCTCTTTTGCTAGAAACTCTAGCCAAAAATGCACCTCATGTCGTGACCTATCAAGAGCTTGACCACCTAATATACAAAGGTGAGAGTTCATCTCAAGATAGACTAAGGTCGCTTCTTAGAGAGATAAGACAAAAGATACCAAATTTAGAGATAAAGACGGTTAGAGGTATTGGATATAAGATAGACGTTGTGCTATGAATAGTCAATTTATCTCCAAAATCTAAAGTAAATTTTAGAGCAAATCAGAATAAATTATGTCCATTTTGAATATAGAGCATTAAAAGATATCATCAAGAAGCTCTTTTGCTCTATCTTTGTAAAGTTCTATTATTAGCCCATACACGCAAGATGAATTAAAAGTTGCATTTTACAACCTTAAGCTGACAATATCATACGAAGCAATTTAACAAGCATTAAGCTTGCTTGCTGCTTGTTATTTCTCGTCGGTAAAATTTAACCTTTTCCAAAATCAACACAAGCTTTTGGCGCAAATACTGCATAATAAATATCTTAAAATTTCAAGATATGATCTTTAGTCCGATACTCGAGGCTAAAATAAGTGTTATAAAAAATATCTTCTTAAAGTTTCCGCTCTCTTTAAAAAACAAAATTCCAACCGCGACACCTCCACCTGCACCTATACCGGTCCATATAGCATAGGCTGTGCCCATTGAAATTTCCTCCATAGCGATACCAAGAAACGAAAAACTTATCATAAACAAAACAGCGATAAGAAGTATAAATTTCTTCATAGCAATAACGCCAAATATCTCCAAAATCCCAGCCGTTATCAAAGCAAGCCAGCTCATATTTTACCGCCTCCAAGCTCGTTTAAGTCCTCTTCTATCTCATCTATGCCAAGATCTTTTGAAAGAGTTTTTACCGTTTTTTCATCTTGTTCGTTGCTTGTAAATTTGAGCCCTACAACGCCAACCATAAGTAAGGCGATAAGAGAAATTTTAATCATAGATACAGGCTCATTAAAAAACATCATCTCGCCAAGTACCACTCCGCCTACACCAATCCCCACAAACACACTATATGCAACACTAACTTCGATACTTTTGCAAGCCATTATCATGGCTGAAAATGAAAACATCACACCAAGTATCGTTAATGTATATAAAAACAAGCTATCGGCATGCTTTAAACCAGCCACCCAACACACCTCAACAATACCTCCAAGTATTACCAAAAGCCAGGCTAAATTTGTCCTACTCATAAATTCTCCTAAACAAAAGCGCGATTTTAGCGTAAAAATTAAAAAACTTTGAATAAAATGTGAAATTTAAGAAGAGCGAAAGACCAAAATCGGTCTATCGCTAGCTATATCATCGTTTTTAGGCTGCTAAAAAGCGTAACAGCGGCGGCGATATCAGTCTTGTTCTTAGCAACGCTTTCGACGTTTGCACCTATTGAAATTCCAAGCCTCTTTCCATACTCATATAACTCCCCAAAAAGCTTTGCACTATGTTTCATCGAGTGAGCCAACATATCTTGCGCACCCAAAAGCTCTTGCTCGGTTTTGGGTGAAATTTCTATACCAAGCCACTTCATAAACTCAAGACTTCTTGCACTTCCGCACGGCGTAAATGTAAAGATTATCGGCACTTTTGGCGCGTCAAGCTTAGCGTAGTCGTCTAAAAATTTCTTTGCATTTTTATCGTCATAAACTGCTTGTGTGATGAAAAATTTACATCCTTGCTGTATCTTTTGAGCAACTCTTAGATGTTCATCGCCTTTAGTGATGTGACGCTCCGGTATACAAATACCGCCATATACTATATCTGTGCGGCTTTTTGCTATCTCGTATGC
>NZ_LIWF01000034.1:0-2115 GCF_012978615.1 Campylobacter sp. RM9328
TCACACTTGTTTAGGTTTGAGAGATTGATTTATAAAGTAGTTATTTAAGGGCCTATAGCTCAGCTGGTTAGAGTGCACCCCTGATAAGGGTGAGGTCACAAGTTCAAGTCTTGTTAGGCCCACCATTTATATTTCGTCTGCTAATGAATATTTTTATTATATTTCTTAATTTTTTTTTAAATTTATTTTTGAATTTTATTTTCTATTTTTAATTTATTTTATATCTTATATAATTCCTATTTTTTAGGAGTTAAGAAATGAGTAAGATAGCTTTTCCTATTACTATTGTCGATTGCATTGACATTGGTTTGGATTTAGGAAAAATTCAAAATAAACTACAATCATATTATGATGAATATGAAGATGATTTATATTTGTTGCATAAAAATAAAATCGATTATATCTCTAAATTTATGAAAATTAATAATGATGAAATTTATAAAAATATTAATTTTGATTTTTCATCTATAAATTTGGATAGCAGTATTTTAAAAACAATTTCATTATTTAAATCAAATAGAAAACGACTTATTTCTAAATATATCATCGATATTAAAAATGAAAATTTTAAAATTGAAAGAATACCCGCAAATAATTTTCTCCAATCTCTCGCATTTATAGCAGATGAAAAGTTTGATTATAGAAAAAGTGAAAGAAAATTTAAAGAATTGCCTGATAATTTATTTGATTGTGATTTAAGAGCTATGCTTAAATTTACCTCTTTTAAAATAGGTAGATATATAAAAAAATCTAAATTTGCAATTACAGTTCATCATACTTTTATATTCTGTGAAAATGGTAGAAAATCTACAAATTCACCAGAAGGAATACACCAAGATGGAATGGATTTTATAATGTCTGCTTTTGTTATCGATAGACAAAATATCAATGGTGCAAAAAGTATAATCTATAAAAATGATAAAAAAACAAAAATATTTGAAACAATATTAAAAAATGGTCAAGGAATTATTCAGCCAGATTTAAATAGTGGATTATGGCATGAAGTAACAGAAATTTCTCAAATAAATATTAACGAAGTTGGTTATAGGTCTAGCATAGGTTTTGATATAGAGGTTTTAGAATGAAATTAAAAATTCAAAGTGGGGAATTCGTAATAGAAAAAATAGATAAAAATGCCACAATAAATTTATCTGATGATTTGTTTTGCGTAGTTAATGAGTTTGATTGTTATACAATTATAAAAAATAAATTAAAAAAATCATATAATACGCAAATTTTTAAAGCATTTTATATAGATGAAATTTTTGATTTTTCACAAAGTGGCATCTTGTTCGAGGTATTAAGACCGCTTAAAGAAGAATGTATAAGTGTATTAGTTGTATCAGCTTACGAAAGAGATTATATTTTTGTTAATAAAAATGATTTTGATAAAGTAAAGAAAATTATTGGATTATAGTTATGCAAAATTTTATTTTTTTAAAAGGATTTTTTCTATCACTTTCGTTGATTATGGCAATTGGAGCTCAAAATGCTTTTGTTTTGCGACAAGGTATAGCTAAAAATAATGTATTTTATGTTTGTCTTGTATGTTTTTTATGTGATTTTGTATTGATATTAGCTGGAATTTTCGGTGTTGGTGAAGTTATAGCAAAAAATGTGGTAGTAAATATATTAATCACAACTTTTGGAATTTTATTTGTTAGCTATTATGCTATAACAGCATTAATTTCAGCTTTTTCTAATAAAAATAGTATGAAATTTGAAATGGAGCATTCAAATTTTTCTATTAAAAAAACTATTATTTTAACCATTTGTATTACACTTTTAAATCCCCATGTTTATTTAGATACTGTTTTTGTGGTAGGAGCTTCAGCTTTAACATTTGATATTAAAGAGAAGATACTTTTTGCATTTGGTAGTCTTTCTGCTTCGTTTATATGGTTTTTTTCATTAGGCTTTGGTGCTAAAAAATTTAGTCACTTCTTATCAAAACCGATAATTAACAAGATTATAGATATATTTATTGCTATTATTATGTTTTTTGTTGTTTCCACTCTAGTAAAATTTCTTTTAAAAATATTAGAAATTTAATAATTATTTAAGCATTACTCTTGTATAATTCCAACTCACTTTTAAAGAATATCTTAAAAAGTG
>NZ_LIWF01000035.1:0-2104 GCF_012978615.1 Campylobacter sp. RM9328
TTAATTAAACTTTTCTAAAGTTTATCGCAAAGACTAGCTTTGCTAGTCTGCGAAGTAAAATCTGCGCCCAGCGCAGCAACTTTGAAAGGCTTTTACGGGGGGGGGTTAGGGGTTGTGAAGGGGGAAGCCAAGGTGTTGCTATCTTTCGTAGCGTCGCAAACGATGATTTACATCGTTTTTGCTGTCACGCTACTCATCTGCCAAAAAAAGCGCTTTTTATTTTTATCTACTTTTAACGCACGAACAAAGTCCGTGCTAAAGTAGCAAACACTAAAGTCCCCATAAATGGGGTACCCCTTCCCACTTAAAAAAGAAAAGAAAAATTTAGATTTCTCTCATATTTCAAAAATTTAAATCCGCAAAAAAAGAAATATAAATTTAAAATTCAAATTTCTAAAAAATTTCGGGCAAAGAATTGGGGAGCCCCGCTTGCGGGGCTTTAGTTTAATTAAACTTTTCTAAAGTTTATCGCAAAGACTAGCTTTGCTGACCTTTAGGGTAGAATTTAAAATATTAAAAATATTTCTTTTTTAAGTGGGAAGGGGAGCGCTTTTTTGGCAGCCGCTACCCCTTCCCCCTTAACAACCCCTAACCCCCTGGAAAAGCCTTTCAATGGGTGGCTTACGCCACGGATTTTATAGGGGTAACCGTGCGAAGCACAGATTAAATTATTGTAACAATCTTAAAATATTTTGTTGGACGGCGTTGGCTTGGCTCATGGCGTAGCTACCACTTTGAGCTAGGATATTGAATTTAGAGAAATTCGCACTCTCACTAGCAAAATCCACATCTCTTATCTGGCTTTCAGCTGATTTGACATTGACTTGGGTAACTGTGATATTATTAATAGTAGCTACTAATTGGTTTTGGACTGAGCCTAGATCTGCTCTTAGTTTATCTAGAGTTTTTCTAGCACTTTCAGCTACATCCACCATAGCTTGAGCACCACCATAGGTATTTACTCCACCGGCTTGATCGCCCCAGCCCATACCAGCGTTGGAAGCACCTCCATCAAAGTATCCCATAGCTTTAGCCAAAGCTGCACTTATAGTTCCAGAGTTCATATATTTAAGATTAACTGAAGCTTGATTATATGAGTTTGAAGCACTTACCGCCCCCATAGACACAGTACTTAAGCCACTAATCACTTGTAACCCATCCAAGCCAACTTTAATATCTCTAGCATCTTGGCGAACAAAAGTAATTTGACCTAAAAATACCATACCAGCAGACGCAAGACCTTGCCCTGAAGCTTCAGAAGCACCAGATAGTCTACCACCCAAGGCAGTATAACTATTAGAAAATGTTCCTATTCTAATCGCTCTACCATCCTTGGCTGCTAAAACCAGATGGCCATTTTGTAAGCTAGCTTCTACGCCTGTTTCATCTTTTTTAGCGTTGATTGCTGCGATTAGAGCGTTATCGGCATCATTAGCTTGAGTTTTGATATTACCTATCACTACGCCATTAATAGCTAAACCTTGAACTGTTCCGGCTTTTACAGCGTCACTAAAAATTTGAGTATTATTTACATTTACTTTTACACCAGTTTTATCACTTACACCATTCATCATTTCGGCTACAGCTTTGTAACCATCAGTTTGTAAAGTAGTGGCATCAATTTTTTGAAATGTATAACCACTAGGATATCCATCAATTCCGCTGAGTTTTACTGTTACACCATCAGATAAAGCTGATATAATAGAGAATATACCATTATTCGTAGTCTCAAACCTAGTATGCCCAATTGTATTTGAGTTTGTAGCACCTATGCTTACTTTAGCTGTTTCATTACTATAAGCACCTATTTGGAAGTTTTTATTAGAGAAGTTACCATTTAAGAGTTGTTGGCCATTAAAGCTTGTAGTAGTAGCTATCATATCTAACTCTTCAAGAAGTCTTGAGATATCATTTTGAAGAGCTCTTCTAGAATCACTATTTTGACCATCTTGAGCTGCTTGGATAGCTTTGGTTTTAATAGTATCTAGTATTTTAATCTGTTCATCCATAGCTTTATCAGCTGTTTGGACTATACCTATTGCGTCATTACCATTAGATATAGCTTGACCTAATGAGTTGGCTTGGCTTTTTAGTGAGTCAGCAA
>NZ_LIWF01000036.1:0-2091 GCF_012978615.1 Campylobacter sp. RM9328
GTGGAGATAATCAAAAAGTTATCAAATAACAAATTCGCACTCCAAACAAACGATGGTAAAACCATAATCATAGATCAAATTTATACTAGATTTATGCCAAATAATCAAAATGATATAAATTTAATAGACGATAAGGATAAATTTTACCCAAAACCGCTTAAAATTTGGGCGTAAGGTAGTGTATATTTTTGAAGCTTTATAGAGTTATTTAAAGAGTTTAAAATAAACCAAAATATATTAACCTATTTTTGTTATCGCCGATTTATGGATTATATTTTAAATATAAGGAGATTTGATGAAAAAAATTGCTTTAGCAACTATTTTTTTAGTTTCTGCTCTTTTTTCAGCAGATAATTTTATCTTTGAAAAAGTAAATAACCCAAAAGAGATTTTAAGTAAAATTTCTACTAAAAAGCTAAGCAGATCCAAACAAAGTGTTCGCTCTTACACTCCACTTCCTATAGATCAGTTTGTGTTTGATTCAAATTTAGATGAGCTTACAAGCGTTTCAAGTGGCGGACAGCTTTTATTTTATTTGGCTTATAATAAAGTTCAAAATGACCCTACTAAAACTTTCAATGTTAATATCCCAGAAGTTGATACATCTACTGGATATCGTTGTGATTACGATGGCTCACATCAAGCAATATGTAGCTTTAAAGAGTTTTATCATAGAGTGGAATATGCTAACAATAGTGTTGGTGGTTGGTTTTATTTTAGCGGGTATCCATCTAGCGATGATGAATTTGTTTTAATAAATAGAATAAACACAAAAAGAGGGAATGCAGAACCTTTGATGTTAGATACTCCGTCTTATAGAAAACCACATTTTAGAGTATTTGTTGATACTTATGGTAAGCTTAGTGTCACATTTACCTTGGTAACTGGTGGTACTCAAACAGTATCAACACCACAGGCTATACCTTTAAATACAAATGTTTATCTTCAAGCCAACAATAGCGGAATAAACTATGAAGTAGGCTGGACTACACTTGATGGAACTAGCTCAAGAGCAAGTGGAAGTCATCAAGGATTTTCTATCCCAGCTGATATAGATGAGCATAGGGTAGCTAGAAATAATAACACTACTTGTCAGTCTGGGCCTAACGATATAGGCGTACCTACTGCAAAAAATTCAGGTTGTATAAAAATATCACTTAAGTCAGATTTAAGCGATATTGATTTAGCAAATCAAAATGCAATTGATGACGAAAAATTAGAATTATTTGCCAAAGTTAATGCTATGAAAAATTTCTTTTGGAATTATAAAATTGATATGTTTGCAGATATGAATGCAACAGATATTAGCAATAGAGCTATGTATCAAAGTGATATGTCGCTTGTTATAGATGGAAATTTGATAAATAAGATACTTTCAGATCTATCTGGTGCTACAAATTATTTTGATAATGGTGAGCTTAGAGTTTATATCGATGAAAACTATAATGTTATAGTTGCTGATATTAGGGCATATTAATCTTGTAAGCCTTATGTAATTTATATAAGGCTTTATAATCTTAAAGTTAAGGAAATATAATGAAAATAAATTCATCTATAAATTTAAATATAACTTCTAACCAATCAAATTTTTCATTTATGCAAAATGTTAGCAATGTATTTGAATATAATCCAAATCAAGCAATAAAAATGCAAAGAGACCCTAATCAAGCTTCATATTTTTATGGTGATATGCCAACTTTTCTTGTACCACACGATGCCCAAAAATCATTAATTAAATTAGATAATAAAGATTATATTTCTTACTTTAAAACCACACTTCATTATGTTGTAGATGAAGAAACTTATAAAAATTTAACGTCTAAGTTAAACTCAAGTACCTTAAATTATCTTTTATTTAAAGAAGGAAATTTAGACTTAAACACACAGGTTATAGATGAAAAGCAGATATTTAAAATAATGATTGATGATATGATAATAGAGCAAACACAAAATATTTTAGGCGTAACAAGCAGACATGAATATTCTATGTATTCTTTTGGAAATGATGTGCGTTTAAACTACAGCTACGCAAATAAATTTAGTCCAAATGCTGGGAATTATAAGGCTGATAACTACTCAAATCAAAACTAC
>NZ_LIWF01000037.1:0-2075 GCF_012978615.1 Campylobacter sp. RM9328
AAAAGTTGTCTTTCGTTCATATTTGAATACTTTGCATAATCAATTGTTGCCATATTTATCCTTTTTTAAAAATTTTACTATAATTTGAATTTGTAAAATTATAGCAAAATTTTTCTCTTTTTTGCTAAAAATGTTTGAGCTTGTCGAAAATATTTTTAGCAAAAAAGCAAATTATCCTTGATGGCATTGCCATAAGGTGGATAATTTGCAAATTATCCACCATTAAAAACAAATCGGCAACGCCATTTATTTTTAATGGTGGTAATTTGCCACTGCGTGGAGCAATTTTCAATTTAAATAATTTTCGACAAGCTCAAATCTATTTTAAATTGAAAATATCATTTTCAAAAATATTTCTCACAAGTTCGATAATTTTTTGAAAATGAATGATTGATTAATCTAGTTTCAAAGCGTTTTTTATTGTCTCAAATAATCGCCACGCTTGTCATAATTTTCAATAAGTTTTTGAAATTTATCTTTAAATTCTTTGATTTTATCTTGTTGATTTTGCCATTCTGGTAATTCAGCAAAAATATTTTTTTCTTGCTCAATTTGATATTTCATCGCTAAGTATATAGCAAAAATTAATTTTTCGGTAAATTGTTTCTTACCCATACAAGCAAACAAAGTATTATTATTTATATCTTTACAACTATAATAATCCCTTTCATCTTTCTCAATTTTAGCTATTGTAAAAATATCGCCCTTATTGATTGAAGTTTCTGATATCGAATAAGCATAACCAACAAAAGTATCGGATAAATTATCGTTATTTCGTTTAAGTTTTTGTCTTAGCATTTTGACACAATCATCGGCGATTTTGTCAGCTTTATTACCAAATTCTATTCTAATTGCGATAATTTTTTTCCCTTGCTTTTCTATCGGCTCTATGCTATAAATTTCTAAATCTGATTTTTCGTTGATTTCTTTTAGTGCTGGTTCTAATACTCTCAATCGTATGAAATTATAATCTCTATAGCTCTTTGGTAGTTGTAGCATTTTACTAAGTGCTTCAATGTTTATATCTCTATGCCCCATCAATCGATAATCTTTAAGCAATGCGTAAATTCTAATAGTGTATTTACTCTCAAACTCTTTGATATATTTAACTTGTTTAATTTGAGTAAAGTTATTTTTTAGTTCTAGCAAATATGGCTTCATATCATCATTGAATTTAATTGTAATTAACTGCTTTTTAGTATCAAATCTAAATCTTGAGAAAATTGTATAAATATCCCAAATTCCATCTTTTTCAATCTCAAAAGTTTGCTTTGCTAAATGTCGGCAAAGATCTTTGACATAATTGCTATTAGTATCTGAAAAACCTAATGTTTCAACAAAATCTTTAATGCTGATGACATATTCAGCAAATTTATCATCATCTTTTTGTATAAGTGTTGAGCATTGATAAAATGCTTTTAACTCATTAGCTGTCATTTTTGTTCTAGCAGTGGTTATAGCACTACTTGTATGACTTTGATTTCTTGTAAATCCATTTTTCAAAATTACTACCTTAGTATCCATTTTACGCCTTTCTTGTTTTTAGAAAGGATGAGGGGGAGCTAAGCTCCCTAGGCGTTATTTATTCCAAAATATCTCTATTTTAAGCGAAAATATCTCTATTTTTAGATATACTTTTGCTAAAGGATAACGCCTTCTATGTCTCTTACACATAGTCATATCCTTTCTTTTTGCTTTTGGAGTTACCGCTCCAAAAGTGTATCCGCATTATATCATAAAAATACAAACATTTTATAAAAAAAGTTGGTTTTTAAATCAAAAAAGTTGCTTTTCGTATCCGCAAACCACCATAAAATCAATATTTGACTACTCTAAAATTATAAAAAAATTCATTTTTTTATAAAATTTCGTTCAAAACATTTAATCAAAAAAGTTGGTTTTCTCTGATTTTTTTAATCAAAAAAGTTGGTTTTCTCTGATTTTTTTAATCAAAAAAGTTGGTTTTTAAATCAAAAAAGTTGGTTTTCGTGTCCGCAAACTACCATAAAATCAATGTTTGAATAAGCCTACATATTCAATACATATGTAATATATACATATTAGCCACCAGCAAA
>NZ_LIWF01000038.1:0-2006 GCF_012978615.1 Campylobacter sp. RM9328
TATGGAAATAACCTAAGCTGGAGTATAGATACTATACTTACCGCTGTAGGTAATCTATATTTCTATGGGACTTATTATCAATCACCAAACGGATGGAAATTCAATGGTTTTGTGGAGCGTGTGGGGTAAGGTAGCTCTTGATTATTTTAATTGAAAGGTTTAAAAGGAGATAAAAATGTTTTATGACATAATAAAAAAAGAGTTAATTAGTGGTGGTATATTCTATAAAGAGGTGGAATTTCGTGATGAGAATAACGAAACTCATCAAGGGGTGGATACATACTTTTTAGATAGTTGTGATGATGAAACTTTAAGAGCTTTAAAAGTAGCTAGGGTTATAGAGAGTGAGCCTATAGATAGAAACGATGATATCTATAAAGAGATTATCAAAACAGATAGATATGATGAGCCTAGCAATACTTATCATATAGATTATGAGCTAAGAGATATTAGCTTAGATGATGCTAAGGCGGTGAAATTAGAAGAGTTAGCAGAGTTGAAGGCTGGGAAGTTAGCTTCGTTTGAGTTTAAAGATAATGTTTTTCAACTAGATAGCGATAGCAAGGTCAATATCAATGGCAAGATAAGCCAAATTCTATTGTCCCAAGCAGCTGGAGTGCCTATAGAAAATATCAATTGGATTAATAAGGATAATAGGGTTGTCCGCTTTAGTAAAGATGAGTTTATAGCCTTTGGTATCGCAGCGGCTAATCATAGTGAGAGCGTGCTATTTAAACACGATGAGCTAAGAACTAGGGTTAATAGTGCTAGTAGCATAGATGAGCTTAAGGGGATAGAGTGGGTGGATTAAGCCTTAGTAAGTGTTACTAAAAAGTATAAAAATATTATAGTGCTAATGATTAAGATAGAAGCAGTTATGATGGGTATCATTTGGTATCCTTTATATCTTTTTGCTTTTGTTTTATCTTTAGGCAAACTATGATAAATAAGATTAGCAATAAAGGTATTAAACAGCTAATTAGGATTAGCTTTATGTTTGATAATTTTTCAAAATTAACAAAAGCGAAGCTAACAACACCTATAAAGGTAACTATAAGAGTGTTTAGGGCTATTTTTAATAGTTCAAAATCATTTTTTAGTTTATCCAATTCAGCCATATTTTACCTTTTTGCTAATTGTATAAAAAATCAGTTTAAATAATTATAAAGGAGTTAAATGGATAGAGTAGTAGTCCAGCCAATAGATAAAGATAAGTTTAGGACATATAAGGATTTTTCATATCACGGAGTTTATATCCCCAAAGGTTTTGTAACCAATGGGGCTAATATCCCTAGGATTTTTTGGAGCCTTTTCCCGCCAAATTCGCCTGAATACCTTAGTGCTGTGGTAATCCACGACTATATGTGTGCGAAAATAGGTGTATTTACATACAAAGAAGCTGATGATATGTTTTATAGAGCTATGATTGATATAGGTGTAAGTAAGTGGAAAGCTAAGCTATTTTACTTTTGGGTGAAGTGGTACCATAGATTTAAAGTGTTTAAAAATAGGAGCAAATTAAGATATTAAAGATATTTCTTTAAGTGGGAAGGGGAGCGCTTTTTTGGCAGCCGCTACCCCTTCCCCCTTAACAACCCCTAACCCCCTGGAAAAGCCTTTCAATGGGTGGCTTCGCCACGGATTTTTATAGGGGTACCCCGCTTGCGGGGCTTTAGGTGGGTCAAGGGAGTGTAACTCCCTGTCGCAAACGGCGACTTGTTGCCGTGCGAAGATAAAAATAATAAGGAGTTAAATATGGGTTTAAAATGTGTAACAATGCTAATTAAAGATGGCAATTTAAGCAAAGATGAGATTAAGGAGATAGCCCTTAGTAAATTAGAGAAATATAATAGTATTGATAAACCTAATGATAATATAGCTATGGTTATAAATCCTATTAGCAAAGATAGCTTTTATCTCATATCTAATGAGCTTAAAGAAGCCCTAAATCTAGATGATAATATAGTTGAAGTTGCTGGTGTCAGCTCTGATAATAGTGAGTTAAA
>NZ_LIWF01000039.1:0-1893 GCF_012978615.1 Campylobacter sp. RM9328
CAATGGGACTGCATCCTATGCGGATGTTGCGCATCTGAGTGTAACAAACTAGAAGCAGATGCGAGTGATTATATGCAGCCATTTGTATTTACTCATGCTTATAGGGCTGCTGATGATTCAAGAAGTAAAGATCCTATGATACATCTAAAACCTGCTATAGCTAATGGACTATGGAACTGTGTTCACTGCCAAGAGTGTGTTGATAGATGTCCAAAAGGCATAAGCTCATTTGGAGATATAGAGTCACTTCGTGTTATGGCTATGAAAAAAGGACTAAATGAGGGAATGGGACCTGCTCACGCAGAGGCGTTCTTACTTGATATGGTAGAGGGTGACGGTAGACTAAATGAGATCAAGCTAGCCCTTAGAAGTGAGGGAGTATTAGCAAATACTACTAAACTAGATATCGCTTATAACCTAATGAAAGCCGGCAAGATGAATCCTCTTCATATATTTGGCGGAGAGAAGATAGAAGGACACGCAGAGCTTGTTAAGATGGTAGAAGCGGCAAGAAAAGCAGAGAAAGAAGGAACTATAAAATGAGTAATAATAAAGAATTTGCATTTTTCCCGGGTTGCGTATTAAGCCAAGCCGCAAAAGAGTCAAAGATGTCACTTGAGGCTATAGCTCCAATACTTGGTATAACACTACATGAAATTCCAGGCTGGAGCTGCTGTGGTGCTAGCCAGGCTCAATGTGTTGATCCTATAGCTAGCTTAGTAGCTAATGCTAGAAACATAGCACTTGGTGAGAAGATGGGTATGCCTATCCTTACAACATGCTCAACTTGTATGCTTACCCTTACAAAAGCTAAAAACACACTTGATAAGGGCGCTAAAGATCGTATAAACACCTTCCTGGCTGAAGGAAATATGAAATACGAAGGCAATACAGAGATAACTAGCCTTTTATGGGTGCTTTATCAAAACCTAGATACTTTAAAAGCAAAAGTTGTTAATCCTCTTTCAAATTTAAAAGTAGCTCTATTTTACGGCTGTCACTCTTTAAGACCAGAACGTGAGCTAACTAAAGAGAGCTCAACTAATCCAAAGAGCTTTGAAGCGGTAGTTGAAGCACTTGGTGCTACTATAGTTCCATTTGAAAAAAGACTTGATTGCTGTGGCTTTCATGCTAGCTATCCAGCAGGTAAATCAGTAAGAAAGATGTCAAGTCAAATAGTAGGTAATGCAGATAGTAACGGAGCGGATGTTGTAGTTACTCCTTGCCCGCTATGCCAAATGCAACTTGATATCTACCAAGAGAGGTATCAAGATGAAAACAACTCAAACATTAGAAAACCTATCATTCACCTATCTCAACTAGTAGGTCTTGCCCTTGGTCTATCTAATAAAGAGTTAGGACTTGATCTAAATATACAAGATGCTACTAGATTAGTGGGCTAAGTAAAAAGATCAAACAATCAATACTTAAGAAATCAGTATTGATTACCTATCTATTAAATAATTAATTAGGGAAGAAATTCCCTAATTACTCCTAAAAATTAATTTACCAAACTATCTTGTAATAAGTTTTAAAGATTTACTGTTTAAATTTAAGCTGTTGGTTTTTAAAACTATACTTTTCTTAAATTTTCATCAGTGGTTTTATACGCGTTTAAATTTAAGCTGTTGGTTTTTAAAAACAAAGAAAACTTATATATTTAATCACTGCAAGCTATCATATGTATTTATATTTAATTATTCTAGCCTATATATATGCTTAGTCACATAATCAATTAATCTAACAACTACAACACAATATACTAATAACACTAATGACACCGATAATGCCACTAATACTAGCAGCAATATCATAAACAATACTAATTAAATTTTAATCCCAGCAAGCTCTTGCATGATTGTTTCATGATGATTTTTAAGGTGGGATAGGCTA
>NZ_LIWF01000040.1:0-1858 GCF_012978615.1 Campylobacter sp. RM9328
ATTTAAGCATACATTAAGTATAACTCTTATATAATTCCAGCTCACGAATTAAGAAACCATCTTACCACACTTCAAAAGTTGGATAAATCATATCTTAATCGTCTGTTTTGTTTTTTAATTTTATAATGTTAAACTATTTTTTATAGTCAATCTTTGAAATCTAAACAAGTGATCGATTGAGCCAAGCAATTTTAATTATTTAAATTATTAATTGCTAATTTAATAGTTACAAACAATTAAGTTTTTAGATTAAAACTTCATAATAAACATCTTACTTTACTATTTTGTAAAGTATTTTTTATGGAGAGTTTGATCCTGGCTCAGAGTGAACGCTGGCGGCGTGCCTAATACATGCAAGTCGAACGGACAAGTAAGAGCTTGCTCTTATGAGTTAGTGGCGCACGGGTGAGTAATGTATAGTTAATCTGCCCTATGCTGGAGGACAACAGTTAGAAATGACTGCTAATACTCCATACTCCTTCTTAACACAAGTTAAGTTGGGAAAGTTTTTTCGGCATAGGATGAGACTATATTGTATCAGCTAGTTGGTGAGGTAATGGCTCACCAAGGCTATGACGCATAACTGGTCTGAGAGGATGATCAGTCACACTGGAACTGAGACACGGTCCAGACTCCTACGGGAGGCAGCAGTAGGGAATATTGCTCAATGGGCGAAAGCCTGAAGCAGCAACGCCGCGTGGAGGATGACACTTTTCGGAGCGTAAACTCCTTTTCTTAGGGAAGAAATTTGACGGTACCTAAGGAATAAGCACCGGCTAACTCCGTGCCAGCAGCCGCGGTAATACGGAGGGTGCAAGCGTTACTCGGAATCACTGGGCGTAAAGGACGCGTAGGCGGATTATCAAGTCTTTTGTGAAATCTAATGGCTCAACCATTAAACTGCTTGAGAAACTGATAATCTAGAGTGAGGGAGAGGCAGATGGAATTGGTGGTGTAGGGGTAAAATCCGTAGAGATCACCAGGAATACCCATTGCGAAGGCGATCTGCTAGAACTCAACTGACGCTAATGCGTGAAAGCGTGGGGAGCAAACAGGATTAGATACCCTGGTAGTCCACGCCCTAAACGATGTATACTAGTTGTTGCTGTGCTAGTCATGGCAGTAATGCACCTAACGGATTAAGTATACCGCCTGGGGAGTACGGTCGCAAGATTAAAACTCAAAGGAATAGACGGGGACCCGCACAAGCGGTGGAGCATGTGGTTTAATTCGAAGATACGCGAAGAACCTTACCTGGGCTTGATATCCTAAGAACCTTGTAGAGATACGAGGGTGCTAGCTTGCTAGAACTTAGTGACAGGTGCTGCACGGCTGTCGTCAGCTCGTGTCGTGAGATGTTCGGTTAAGTCCGGCAACGAGCGCAACCCACGTATTTAGTTGCTAACAGTTTGGCTGAGCACTCTAAATATACTGCCTTCGTAAGGAGGAGGAAGGTGTGGACGACGTCAAGTCATCATGGCCCTTATGCCCAGGGCGACACACGTGCTACAATGGCATATACAATGAGACGCAATATCGTGAGATGGAGCAAATCTATAAAATATGTCCCAGTTCGGATTGTTCTCTGCAACTCGAGAGCATGAAGCCGGAATCGCTAGTAATCGTAGATCAGCCATGCTACGGTGAATACGTTCCCGGGTCTTGTACTCACCGCCCGTCACACCATGGGAGTTGATTTCACTCGAAGTCGGAATGCTAAACTAGCTACCGCCCACAGTGGAATCAGCGACTGGGGTGAAGTCGTAACAAGGTAACCGTAGGAGAACCTGCGGTTGGATCACCTCCTTTCTAGAGTACAAAGTGATAATCTCACAATTATCACTTCAATATATCTCAA
>NZ_LIWF01000041.1:0-1853 GCF_012978615.1 Campylobacter sp. RM9328
GTAATCATAGATGGCACCGCTACAATTATCGGAAATATAACCGGTGGTGAAAGTTTAAAAGCAGATGGCACAGCAAATTTCAATAAAATAACCATAGGTGAAAATGTCGATATATCACAAGTTACACAGATTACTGGTGCTACAAGCGCCCAAGGCACCGCAAATAAAAACGATATAACCATCGGCGGAAGTGTAACAGGCAATGTAACTGGTGGTGAAGGCCAAACCGGTGCTGAAAATAATAATATAAGTGTAGCTGGTAGCGTAGGTGGCAATGTAATCGGTGGTGATGGTAAAACCGGTGCTGAAAACAACAATATAAATGTCGCTGGTAGTGTAGGCGGTGATGTAATCGGTGGTAAAACAGATAGTGGTTCAGCTGGTAATAACATTATAAATATAGATGGCAATACCCAAGGAAATATCATCGGTGGTCAAACTAACGATCCTAATGGCCAAACTGGTGGCAACCAAATAACTGCTAATGGCAATGTAGATGGTAATATCTATGGTGGTTATAATGAAGCAACACAAAAGGTTCAAGGTAGCAACAACACAATAACCCTATCAGGCAACCTTACTAAAGTAACTGGTAATATCCAAGTAGGTGATACCACTAGCAATGGTGGTAGTGGAAATACCCTAAATATAAATACTAAAAACCCTGTAACCCTAGAAGGTAAAACTAATGGTGCTCAAAACATCAATATAGCAGTAGGCAATCTAGGTGCTGGCGATGCGGCTGTAACTATCGGCCCAAACGGCTCAATAGATGTAGGTGGCACTACTATTAGCGCTAAACTAAATGTAAAAGATAGCTTCAATCCTGGTGATACGCTAAAGCTATTTCAAACACAAGGCAATGCTAAAATCGAAGGCGAAGCAAATAATGTAGATGTAACTGCCATAAAAGGTGGCGCACTAACTTATAAGATAGAAGTAGATAAAAGCGACCTTACCAAACCTGCTGAAGCAAAAATAACAGGTATAACACCTGAAACAAAAACTATAAGTGAAGGTCTAGTAGCTGGTGCGGCTACTATATCTGTAGCTTCTGAAAACGCCGCTGGTAAGGGGGTAGAGTCTGCTGCTAATTCTACTTATGTAAATATGGCTACTGCTGGTGCTGGAACTGCTGTGGTAGCTCCATTTGGCTCTTCAATGGGTGGATCAAGCAAGATAAAAACTGGCTCTTATGTCAGATCAACTGGTATTAGCCTAATAGTTGGTGCGGCTGCTGGTAAATATACTGATGATGGCAAACTAACCATAGGGCCTTTTATCGAAATGGGTAAAAACTGGTATAGCACATATAATGACTTTGGTAATGGCGAGATAAGAGGTGATGGTGATAGTAGATATATCGGTGCTGGTTTGCTAGCTAGATATGACTTTGGTAGCATTATAAGCTCTAGGCCATATGTAGAAGCCTCTTTTAGATATGGTAGAAACTACAATAGATATGAGAATATCCATATGAATGATGGCTTTGGAAATCATGCCAAATATCATATGAATACAAACTACATTGGCTATCATCTTGGTGCTGGATATGAGTTTAGAAAAGATGATAAAGCTATTGAGTTATATGCTAAATATCTATATACTCGCTTAGCTGGTGATGAGATAGAGATTATGCATATACCATATGTATTTGAAGCTGTCGAGTCTCATAGGCTAATAACTGGTAGTAGATATAAGATAGATTTAGACCCTAAAGATAACTTCAAAATCACGCCTTATGCTGGGGTGGCTTTGGATTATGAGTTTGAAGGTAGCGGGGATGTGTATGCGTCTGGATTTGCTGTGGATTCACCTACGCTAAGAGGCGCATCTACTATGCTAGAAGCTGG
>NZ_LIWF01000042.1:0-1781 GCF_012978615.1 Campylobacter sp. RM9328
TGTAAAACCGCTTTTCAAATCAAAGTCATTTTACGCTTAAAATCAAAGTGGGTTAAAAACCGCATTTTCTCACTTTGATTTCTAACCCAAAATAATACACCTTTTAAACACCCTTTAAAGCCAATTTACATCCCTCATAAGTCCTATAAACTTACCCACTATCTTGCACTCACACGCATAGTATCTAACAGGCGTGTATAAAGGGTTATAAGATACCAGCATAAGCTCATCTCCTTGCTTGTAGCACTCCTTTATCACAAGCCCATCAGGTGTGTTTATAGCATATATTTCGCCGTCCTTATATGGCATACCTATACCTATCATGCATAGATCGCCTTCCATTATATGAGGCTCCATACTATCACCCATGCATGAGATAATATCAGCAGGATACATCTCTGCATCACCACCTCTGCCAAAGTGCCTCAAAAGCCTCTTATCCATGAACACCTCATCAAACTCTTCATCATCACTCCAAGCCCCACCACCAAGACTAGCCTTTAAGCCAAACATGCGAAGTGTCTTATACCTCTTTTCTGATACCTCTAAGCTTTCATTTTCTTGGTTATAAAAGAAAAGATTTATCGAAATTTTACGCTTTGATAGAAAGTCCATTATCTCTTTATATGGCACTGAGTTTCTAAATTTCATCTGGGCGTAGGTATTTGGATTTATACCTAGCTCATTAGCCACATCAGCATCTTTTATGCTCTTTTTACCCTCGGTGGCTAGTATATCCTTTAGCCTCTCATTTATCTCGTTCATATCCATTTTAACTTCCTTTGGTTATAAAATATAAGCAAATTTAGCCAAATATCTTTTAAAGTATAAAATTTATTTGATTTTGTAATGAGGCGGAGTTAACCGCCTAGAAGTTCATTATCAAAAGCTCACTCTTTACTCTATCGCTTGACTTTGCGTTTAGGCTGTAGTTTACTGATAATTCTTTAAATTTAAAGCCCTTATATAGATGCCTTGCCACCTCACAATCGTTATAGCTAAGCATAAATTTACCCTTTATGCCCTTTAAAATTTTAGCTAAGTTTTCGTGATCTATCATAGTAAAGCCGTTTGTCATCTTATAGTAGTTTTCAGTACCTATATACGGTGGGTCAAGATAAAAGAGCGTATCCTCGCCATCATACTCCTTTATAAGTTTTTCGTAGCTAAGATTTTCTATCAACGCGTGCTTTAGGCGTTTTGAATACACTGTAAAATCTCTATATATGTTTTTACTACTTCTGCCTTTACCCATAGCAAAGTGATCGCCTTTTGCTCCAAAACTAGTTGAAAGCAGGTAAAAGTAAAAGGCTGCTCTTTGTATGTCGTTTCTTGGTTTTAGTTTGCCTTGCTTTATGAGATAAAATATCTCTCTACTTCTTAGCATCGTGCCAAGCTCCGCTGACAAGCTCTGCGGTCTAGTCCTTATGATGCGGTGCAGGTTTATGAGATTGCTGTTTATATCGTTTACGACCTCATTTTTACTAGGTTCTTTTTGGTAAAAGACCGATAGTGCTCCGCCAAATACCTCTACATATTTAATATGTTCAGGCATTAGTGGGATAATATCTTTAGCTAGTTTTGATTTACCACCAACCCAGCCGAATGGTGCTTTTAGTTTGGTTTGTTGCATTGTTATTCCTTACAAAATTTAATATTTTTGCTACTTTGTAAGAAATTTCAGTAATATTACTTTGCTACTTTGTAAAATGCGAACAGGGGACGCCTTGTTCGTTGTTTTTTCTAACCTTCAAACTCCACATCAATCATATAGCTTGTAG
>NZ_LIWF01000043.1:0-1766 GCF_012978615.1 Campylobacter sp. RM9328
TAACTTGCCAACACCAACAAGAAATCTATTAAATGAGTTTAAAAACGCAGTTAAAGAGATAGAAAAACAAGTAGTAAAAGCAGACAATCAACCAAATTTAGCAAATCAAGCAAATAGCGGTAATATAGATAGCCTAACCAAACAAATCTCTTATCTACAAAACGCCCTAAAAAATCAATCAAAGGACGCCCCAACACCATCAACCGCAATTAAACAAGAAGTAGATAGCCTAAGCCAAGCTACACCAAATTTAACCCAAAATAGTATAAAGGGCGATGGATTTGTAATGAGTGATAATGGAGTAGAGCCAAAGAGCGATTTAAATGTAAAAATAAGTATAGATGAATGGGTTAAAGAGTTGGCTGGTATTAATCCAAACAAACAAATCATAGCAGATTTAGAGCATTTATATGAAAAACACAAAGAGCTATTTAGTAAGCCTAGTGAAGTGTTTAAATTAATAAAAGCCGTAAAGGATAACCCAACATTTTTTTACACAAATAATCAACCAAATATCGCTTTAATCGGTAGCATTTTAGAAAATGGCAAATTAGGTAAAATAGGCATTCAAAAGGATTTTAATAGCGATAATTTACAAGTAAGACACGCTACATATTCAAGTAATGCTAAAAAAGAAAATGAGAGATTATTAAAAAGAAATTCTTACCCAGTAGGGTCGCCTACTCCTACACAACTCACTTTCGGTAAAACCGCAGAGCCAACGGCAAATGGTGCCAAAGCACTTTTGGGTAAGAAAGAAATGCTGACTGGGACGCCACTTCCAGCAACCACTCGAGCAAATAACTCTATGGGAGGCGATTTATTACAGTATTCCAATGCCCAAACTATACCAAACCAAAGCATAAAAGAAGCTGAAACAACAGCCAAAACCGCAGAGCCAACTCCAAAACCACAAGAGCCGATAGCCACCACAGCTAAAACACAAGAGCCAACCCCACAAGCCAAAGCAGATGAAGCAAATATAAATCCTAAATCAAATTATAAGAAACACGAAAGACCTATAGAATTAGATTTTAAAGAAGCAATAGATAAAGGCTTTAATGTAGATATAAACGCATTAAAACACTTTTATAAGAATAGTGGCAACTCACCTTTAAATTATATGAGAGAGTATATGGCAGAGTTAGACCAAATAGAGAAAAAGCTCTTGGTAATGAAGCCAAAGATAGGTTAAAAACATTATATGAAAATTTCTTTTATAGCGTTAAGGCAGTAGAGAGACATAAGCCTAACCAAATCGCAGAGTATTCTAGCATAGGCGGCCAGAAAGAATTTGAAAAAATAAAAGAATTTAGAAATGAGATAGAAAAAGCACCAACAAATCAAAAAGCTTTAGATGCTTTAGAAAAAATAGAATTTGTAAATAATCTTGAAAACTCACCAGCTTTTAAACTTGCTAAAAGACAAAAAACAATGAAAAAAGAGTTTATAAAAGAAGCTCGTAACGCCCTTAAACAAGCAACTAACTTAGCGTTAAAGCCTTTAAGTCAATTCTTAATTAAATATGGCAAGAGTGAAGAGTTTTTAACTAAATCATCTATTATTTCAAAAATTGAGCTAGAAAATGTTAGGGGACTAAGGGAACTTAAACTAAACATACGCCCTATTAAAGAATTTGGCACTAACTATGCTGAATTCTATAGAGACGGACAAAACGCTATCAAAAAACTTTTAACCGAAAGACAAGGGCAAGTGGCTGGAGCGTTTGAGAGAGAGGAGCTAGGCGATATAGATTTAGTGTGGGG
>NZ_LIWF01000044.1:0-1738 GCF_012978615.1 Campylobacter sp. RM9328
ACTAGCTATCTCTTCACCAAGAATATTTGTCGCCTTTTCTACCTCGCCCTTTGCATTTTGAATTTTAGCCGTGAAATTTGAGCCTCTATAGTTGTCAAAAACTTTTTGTATCTCATTTAGATCACTACCGACCTTTACTTCAAGCGTAGCAAGCATTTTGTTTAAAACATTTTTGAGTTCTACTATACCTGGATTTGCAGGGTTTTGTGTGATCCTTGCTTTTAGGTTGCCGTCTTCTATCATTTTTGCAGTATCAACGGCTTGGTTTAGGGTGACACTGTCTTGGTTTGCGGCTTCTTGAATTTTAGCGATACTTCCGTTTATCATATCCGCCATTACGCCAAATTCGTCTGTGGTTTTTATGTTAATCCTAACAGGTTGTTTGATCTCGTAGTTTAGGAAGCTAAAGAACGAATTTAATCCATTTGTGATATCGCCTAGAGGTTTTAGGAAGTAAGTCACGGCAAATATCAAAATACCCACGATGAAAACTATAAATAAAACAGATAAGATAACCTGGGAAACTAGCACGGAATTAAGTATAGGTTGATAATCACTTAGTGAATTTACCGAGCACACTAGCCAGTTTGCAGCTTTATATGTCTCACAGGAGCCTATCTTTTCTTCACCGTTGTATGTGTATTCAAAACCGTGATCAGGATCTTTAGTATGGCTATCTAAGAAAATTTTGCTAACGGCTAGATTCTCTTGTGAAGTTGATGTGATGTTTTCATAGTTTGGATGATACACAAAGTATGATTTTGCCATATCAACTATAACTATGTTAGAAGTTGGCGTATCTTTTATCATGTTAAGAGCAGCTTTTAGATCGTCTATGTAGATATCTACGCCGATAACACCTATTTTCTTGCCGTCAACGATGAAAGCCTTGCTTACGCCCGTTGCGTATTTATTTGTTGTGCCAGTTACGTAAGGATCGAAAAAGGCGATTTTACCGTTAGCTTCACTACCTTTTTTATACCAGCCTCTTGTTCTAGAGTCAAAGTTATCTCTATAAACCGTCTTGTGGTATATGCTTGAAATTTTACCTTTTGAATTTTCTGCGCCGACAACCTCGCCGGTATCTTCAAAACCTATATAAAGTTCGTCTAGTTTTGCAGCTGTTGCAAGTTTTTGCAGTTCAACTTCAAGCTCTTGTCTGTCATTTAGAAGGTGCTTGTTTTGTTTTAAAAATAGCTCAAATTGCTCTATGGCAAGTATTTTTGTGCCAAAAAACTCTTCAACAAAAACCTCTGCTGCTTTTGATGATGCTTGCTTTGAGTCCTTTGATAAGTTAATTATCGTGTCCTTGGACTTAAAGTAGCTAATGCCTGAAAATACGACAAAAGACAGAGTCAGTAAAGCCAGTATTATGACGGCAAGTTTGTTTGAGACCTTTCTCATCATTTCGTAAAACTCCTTTTTTGATAAAAATTGTCGAATGATATGCTTTTTAAAATTAAATTATTATTAATGAATAATCATTTTTTTATTTATCATAAATTTACGCTGTTTTTTGATGTATAAGTAGATGATTATGATACTGGCAATAGGGCGTTTAGAAAAGAGTGTGAAGAAAAGTAACAAAATTTAAATTTATATAATTTAAATTTCATTTTTGCAAAAATTTAAGTGGTAAAAAATGTGAATTTTCGAAATATTATTTCAAGCGAGAAAATAATCTCGCTTGATTATGTGAGTAAATTTGTCTAAAACTTCCTCTTCCTTACATCCTCAA
>NZ_LIWF01000045.1:0-1540 GCF_012978615.1 Campylobacter sp. RM9328
AAAAATTTTGCGACAAATCCAGACTGAAGTTGCAGAAATTTTAGGTATGGAAAGGGGACAAGATAAACGAATTTCAAAGCGTGAAAGAGTAGAGCCACGCAAATATGCGCAAATCAAAGAACAAGAGAGAAAAACCCAAAAAGAGTTAAAAGCTGAGCTAGAACAAGAAAAGCTAAGCAAAGCTGAGTTAAAAAAAGAGCTTGAGCAACTGCGAAAAGATAGTAAAGATCAAGGATATACCAAAGAATATTTTCAAGAGATAAATAGAGAAAAAAAACTATTACGATTTAATACTAAAAACGACTTTGAAAAGTGGGTGCAAGAATTAACTGAAAAACACACAAAAAAGAGCTTTTGGAGTGATAAAGTCAATAACGAAGCAATTTTTGAAGATATGTATAAAAGCTATCAAGATCAAAGCAATATATTGCAAGAACTTGAAGCCAAAGTGAAATATTTAGAAGCCAAAAACAACAATGAAGAAACCATAAGCACTTTAAAAACGGATTTTAAAGCTAAATTGTTCGATGAAGCCTACAACGATATAAGCAAAGAAGTTGATTTATCAAGATTGTATTACAATAAAGAGCAAAAAATAATCATAAATAAATCGCAAAATTGGGAAATAAAGGACAATAATACGCAACTAGTATCTAAAAATTTCACACCTGAAAGCGTGGCTATAATGATAAAACTCGCTCAAAAAAAAGGTTGGGATTTAGAGCAATTAGAAATCACTGGAAGTAAAGAGTTTAAAGCAGAAGTTGCTAAGCAAATCAAAGAAATCAAAGAGCAAGAGAAAAAAGCAGAGATAGAAAGAGCTAGAGCTGAGTTTGAAGCTCAAATTCAATCGATTTTAGAGCAATCAAAAGCAGAAAAAGAAAAAATTAAAAGAGTTCATTACAATGAAATCGATGAAATCATAACTAAAAAAAATCAAGAAATACAAGCCCAAAACCAAGAAATCAGCGCTAAAAACAAAAGAATACAAGAATTAGAAACCAGATTAAAACAGGAGCAAAATAAAGAATTAGAAGCAGAAAGTAAGCAAAGTCTCCAAGAAAATTGGAAAGCAAGTGAAGAAAGACAAGAAAGAATTTTAGATAAACTAGACAATCAATTAAAACAAGAACAACAAAGCCAAGCGCAAATAGATTTAAATTTTATCAATAAAATCGAAAATCAGATTTTTATTGATAACAACGATGATATATATAGACTATATTCGATTTTAGGTAGATATAAACTAATAGAGCAACAAGAATATTTAAAAACGAAACTCAGAGAGCCAATGATAGCAACGCCAAACGATTATATCAGAAACGCTAAAGAAAAGATATTAAGCACAATTAAACAAGAAAATAAGCCAAGTTTAGAAGATATAGAAAATAAAGAAAAAGAGCTATTTTTAAAAGTACTTTCTATGACGACTAAAGATATGGTGAAAAAAGATAGCGAAAAACAAAATCAGCAACGTGGTTGGAGTAGATAGCTAATAAACGCACAAAATACCCCCTAAAATCCAAAAACACACTTTAAC
>NZ_LIWF01000046.1:0-1466 GCF_012978615.1 Campylobacter sp. RM9328
TAGCTGACTCACTAAAAAGCCAAGCTAACTCATTAGGTCAAGCTATATCTAATGGTAATGACGCAATAGGTATAGTTCAAACTGCTGATAAAGCTATGGATGAACAGATTAAAATTCTTGATACTATTAAAACCAAAGCTATCCAAGCAGCTCAAGATGGTCAAAATAGTGATTCTAGAAGAGCCCTTCAAAATGATATATCAAGACTTCTTGAAGAGCTAGATATGATAGCTACTACTACAAGCTTTAATGGCCAACAACTCTTAAATGGTAACTTCTCTAATAAAAACTTCCAAATAGGTGCTTATAGCAATGAAACAGCTAAAGTAAGCATAGGTGCTACTAACTCAAATACAATTGGGCATACTAGGTTTGAGACTGTGTGTAATGTTTGGTTTTCATCTGTTTCTACATTAGCGGATGTAACAGTAAAACTCAGCGGAATTGATGGATACCCTGGTGGATATGAGTTTCAAGCAATTAGTAAAAGTGTATTAGGTACTGATGGCTACAAAGCAATCGCCGAAATGATGAATGGTGTAAGTGATAAAACTGGTGTAAAAGCAACAGTAAATAATACTCAAATTTTTAGCGATAGCATATCAGCTGGAACAATCCAAGGATTGCGTATAAATGGTGTAGAAATAGGTAATGTAACTGTAAAATCAAGTGATAGCGATAATACCTTAGTCGCAGCAATCAACGCTAAAAAAGATGAAACCGGTGTAGAGGCTAGTTTGAATAACGGTCATTTGGTTTTAGCCGCAAGAGATGGTAGAGCGATTGTTATAGGTGCTTTTTCTGAAACCGGTAAATATTTAGGTGCTGGTGATTCTCTTAGTGGAGCATCTAATGGTGCTACTGCTGCTGGTCAAGGTGTTGTATTCTTAGGTCAATTAACTTTTGTCCGCCAAGATGCTAGGGATATTAAAATAGGTCTTAATGGTTTATCAACTGTATCAAATTTTACAACTGGTGGTAATGCTATTAGTTTGGCAAGTGTTGCTTCAACTGTATTTAATCAAGCTTCAGTTAATCTTAAATATATGAATTCTGGCACCGTAAGCTCAACCCTAGCTAAGGCAATGGGATACTTTGATGGTGGTGCTTCGGCAGCTGGTATAGGCTGGGGCGATCAAGCCGGTGGGGTAAATACCTATGGTGGCGCTCAAGCTATGGTGGATGTAGCAGAATCAGCTAGAAAAACTTTAGATAAACTAAGAGCAGATCTAGGTTCAGTCCAAAATCAATTAGTAGCAACTATCAATAACATCACAGTTACTCAAGTCAATGTCAAATCAGCTGAAAGTCAGATAAGGGATGTGGATTTTGCTAGTGAGAGTGCAAATTTCTCTAAATTCAATATCCTAGCTCAAAGTGGTAGCTACGCCATGAGCCAAGCCAACGCCGTCCAACAAAATATATTAAGATTGTTACAATAATTTAATCTGTGCTTCGCACGGTTA
>NZ_LIWF01000047.1:0-1278 GCF_012978615.1 Campylobacter sp. RM9328
ATTATCTTTATTATCTTTATTATCTGCCCCAGGCTTTTGAATTTTAACTTTATACTCTTAATAGGAGATTTGGTTATAAATAATTAATGTTATGATATGATAGGGTGATTAATATACCATTATGAAACTTTATAATAGCTCTATTTTATTAGTGATTTAGGTATAGATATATGAAATTGGTATGTTATTAAATAATTTTTTATGTTTATTTTTTAAATTAATATATTGTAATTATTTTTTATTTGTGTTATTATTTATCTTTTTATTAAAATTTCTTTATTTGCCTTGCTTATCTAAGTTATTTAAATTTTAATATTAGCAATCAAATAACTTTTTTATTTATCATAGAGTTATTTTATTATTGATTTAAAAAAGATATGTGTATCTACTAAGTAATTTTATAAATTTAATTTTAACTTAAATATATTAGATTTTATAATTGAGCTGTAGATGGCGTATGAAAAATTAAAGAAAAAAGGATTAAAAAGAATTTATAATTGTAATATAATTAAATTTTTGAGGTCGTGAGGGATTTTTGGTTGATTTGGGGAGATTGCGATTTAAAAAAGAGATAGAGTACTGAAAAAGGAGTAGTGGAATGTGTGATGATTGTTTTTTGTATTTTTTTGGGGAGGGTGTTGGTTTGTGATGGTAGCTAAACTTACATTACTTGTAAAATGATTTTTATTAAAACTTAAAAAGAGTTTTAAGAAAATTAGTTAAATCTGTGTTTCGCACAGCACCTTAAAAGGCTTTTACGGGGGGGGGTTAGGGGTTGTTAAGGGGGAAGCTAAGGTGTTGCTATCTTTCGTAGCGTCGCAAACGATGATTTACATCGTTGTTGCTGTTACGCTACTCATCTGCCAAAAATCGCTTTTATCTTTACCTACTTTTAACGCACGAACAAAGTCCGTGCTAAAGTAGCAAACTATTTTAACTCCGCACGGCAACAAGTCGCCGTTTGCGGCAAGCCACATCGGCTTGACCCCGCACTAAAGCCCCACTTGCGTGGGGTACCTCCAATTATCCACCCCAAATCTTTTTTAGTAAATTTAAAATTTATTAAAAACTCAAAAGAGTTTTTAATAAAATTAGTTAAATCTGTGCGAAAGCACAGCACCTTAAAAGGCTTTTACAAAATTTTCGCAATAGGCGCCATCTTGTAGATGAAACGACGGCGAAAATTTGGAATATTAAGAGGGAAGCCAAGGTGTTGCTATCTTTCGTAGCGTCGCAAACGATGATTTACATCGTTTTTGCTGTTACGCTACTCATCTG
>NZ_LIWF01000048.1:0-1240 GCF_012978615.1 Campylobacter sp. RM9328
ATTGAGTTTCCTAGTGAAACTTTACGTAAATTTCAAAAATAGGAATTTTTATGAAAAACAATTTATATTTTTTAATTTTATGTTTGATTATTTTTCTTTGTTGCTTTTTTATTATTCATGTTTTTATTGATTATTCTATTGAATTTCCTAGTGAAACTTTACGTAATATGATGGAACAGCAAGAGCAAGGGTTAAACAATGACAGAAAGTAATATAAGCTATTCTGATATTAATGATTTGTTTGGTGATTTGCCTGATATCGGGGAGTTGTTTAAAGTTCCTTATGCTAGTGAAATTGATAAAGAGTATATTTAAAAGGAGGATACTATGCGTTCTAATTTTGCTTTATTTATGGATATAGTTATTACTTTCTTGTTTGCGTGTCTTTTTTATTTTTTGTGGAATATCCCTTCTCCAGGTGATATTGATAGAGAATTTATGCAAGAGCAAGATAAAATTTTTCAAGAGCAAGGGTTAAACAATGTCAGAAAGTAACGCAAGTCGTGTTTTAAAACTTGGTATTGATGAAATGTTTGAAGACCTTACTTACAACGTTGCTTATAGTGAGGTTTTAACTAGGTTAAAAGCCAACGGCATGGATGACGGGATTTTAAAAGACGCTATAAACTCGGGTATTACAATTATGTTTAGCTCGGCTCTAATGCTTTATATTCAAGCTCAAGAAGCTGTTTTACACCGTATTCTAGAAATTGCGGGTGCTTTGCTTCTTGCTACTTTAAGCCCTGTTGTTAAAGTAGCAAAAGGTCTTTTAAATAAATTTAAAAAAGGTGTTAAGGTCGGTATGCTTGCAAATGTTCTTGGCGTTTCAACTGAAGCTAGGGTCGGTTATGCTCAAGTAATAACTACTGGTGCAAATGCCGTTTTTAATTCTCATCAGGGTAATAGTCAAAAAAGTGGTTATCTTAACAATATGTTACAGCAACGTGAACTTATGCTTCACTCCAAAGATCAACAATTAGCTTACGCAAAAGCAAAAGTTGATAGCTTTAACCAAACCCTACTTTTTAAGCTTCTTGCGTCTAAATTCACCCCGCAAGATAAAGAGATAATTCGTAAAATGACTGGCGGTTCTGCTGATATCGACATCGATAAACTCAATGAAATCGCTAATTTCATGTGGGTGACCGATAGCGCAGGTAATATCACGGGTCTAAGCGAGCAGTTCATGAGTATGCTCAATGGACTTGGCTATTTAAACGGTAAAAACAAAAATGTAGGT
>NZ_LIWF01000049.1:0-992 GCF_012978615.1 Campylobacter sp. RM9328
CCCCATCATTCACCTACCATATCTTGATTTATATCATATGGCGTTACTGGCACATTCCACGCTTTAGCAAGTTCAATAGTCTTTGCGTCGCTTCCAAAATTAAGATTTGTTAAATCAACTTCAATATTATTTGGATAAGAGCTATTATTATAGGTTAGCGTTTTGCTCCAGTTGCCTATGCTAAGACGCATATTATACTTAGTCATATATCCATAACCGCCATAAGTTGCGGTTCCATTTGTGATGCTAAACTTCGTCGGTTTATAGTTATGAAAGGTAAAAATCCACTCATTATAGTTTTGGCTAGAGCCTAAAAAGCTCTCTGGCCAACTCGTTGGATTATTATTAAGCATTCTTAGCCCATAAGTAGCCCCATAATAGCTTATAACGCCTAAAGTGATACTTACTCTCACTTCGCCATCTAGCAACGCATAATCACTAGGCACAGGCTCCCAGCTATCGCCTTTTGGCTGGATTTCATCTTTAGCAAATACTGCTTCAATATTTAGCCCATCACTGCTAATGTTAGCGTATTTCGCTGTTAATTTCTCACCTAATTCATTATATATAGCCACATTCTCCCACGCTTGTCCGTAAGAGCCAGCATATGTAATAGGCTTAAATGCTATAGTTAAATCACCGCTTAATCTCTCATCAGCATATAAGTTATAATCTGCGTAGGCTCTTAACTCACTAGGCAACTCATAGCCTAAGTATTTAAAAGTAGCTACTAATTGAGCGTAACTCGCCCCTTGTAGATTTGTAGCTATGTGATTAACCTTTGAGCCTAACTCTTGTATAGTAGCGTTTTGATTAATAGCTTGATTTAGCGTATTTTCATCTATACCGCCACCACTACTATTAATCTCGCTTTTTAAGGCATAGCTATTTAATTCATCTTTTGTAGCTAAGCCATCTAGGCTACTTATATCAGCTTTAGCCCTTAGCTCATCTTTAGTAGCTAAAGTGTTTAAATCCGATAAATTAGCTTT
>NZ_LIWF01000050.1:0-964 GCF_012978615.1 Campylobacter sp. RM9328
CCTACATTTTTGCTTTTACCGTTTAAATAGCCAAGTCCATTGAGCATACTCATGAACTGCTCGCTTAGACCCGTGATATTACCTGCACTATCGGTCACCCACATAAAATTAGCGATTTCATTGAGTTTATCGATGTCGATATCAGCAGAACCGCCAGTCATTTTACGAATTATCTCTTTATCTTGCGGGGTGAATTTAGACGTAAGAAGCTTAAAAAGTAAGGTTTGATTAAAACTATCAACCTTTGCTTTTGCGTAAGCTAATTGTTGGTCTTTGACATGAAGCAAGTGTTCTTTCTGCCCCAAAACAACATTAGATTGTTGAAAATAATCACTTTCAGACCGTTTACGAGTAAAAAGAGCGTTAGAACCCGTAGTAACGACCTGGGCGTAGCCAACTCTAGCTTCAGTTGAAACGCCAAGAACATTTGCAAGCATACCGACCTTAACACCTTTTTTAAATTTATTAAAAAGACCCTTTGTAACTCTAGTAAAAGGAGTTAAAATAGCAACAATCAAAGCATAAGCAGTATCGGTAATAAAATGAAGAGCTTGCTCTTGCTTTTGAATATAAAGCATTAAAGCCGAGCTAAACATAATTGTAATACCCGAGTTTATAGCGTCTTTTAAAATCCCGTCATCCATGCCGTTGGCTTTTAACCTAGTTAAAACCTCGTTATAAGCGACGTTATAAGTAAGATCTTCAAACATCTCATCGATACCAAGTTTTAAAACACGACTTGCGTTACTTTCTGCCATTGTTTAACCCTTGCTCTTGTAAAATTTTATCTTGCTCTTGCATAAATTCCCTAGCAACATCACTTGAATAAGGAATATTCCACAAAAAATAGAAAAAATACATAAATAAAAAAACAACAATTACGTTCATAAATAAAGCAAAATTAAAACGCATAGTATCCTCCTTTTAAGTATATTCTTTAGCAATTTCACTAGAATAAGGAACC
>NZ_LIWF01000051.1:0-924 GCF_012978615.1 Campylobacter sp. RM9328
GGGTTTTGGTTTGAGTAGTTATCAGCCTTATAATTCCCAGCATCTGGACTAAATTTATTTGCGTAGCTGTAGTTTCTGCCAAAACCCAAAGAGTGCCATACATCATAGCTTTGATCAAGCTTTTTACCAAGCATAAAAGATGTCTGTTCTATTATCATATCATCAAGCATTTTTTGTATAAAATATGCTTCATCTTTTACTACGATTTTTTCATCTGTTAAATCATTTTTATTAAGTAAAAACATTTTATCAGTTAAGCTAATCTTTGAGAGTAAATTTGTATCAGTATCTTTAGGGATAGCATAATATGCGTTACTGCCTTGATAATATAGTAAATCTTTATTGTCTGAGTATATGACATAATCTTTATATTTTTTGCTTGTTATTGGCTCATTGTTTTTGATGCCGATATAGTTTTCGCTCTCATTTTCGCTAATTATATGAAAATTTCTATCAGTTTGATAAATATCAGCTCTTTTTTTAGATATTTCTTCATTTTGCTTTATAATGTCTGTATATTTGTCAAATTTAAAGTTAATTAAATCTAAATTTGTTTGAAAAGATTTTATATCCATAGGCTATTCCTTTTTAATGACTAGGCTGCTTAGCTTTTTAGTAGAAATTTTACTTAAAATCTCTTTTTATTTGAAATATAATCCATAAATCGGCGATAACAAAAATAGGTTAATATATTTTGGTTTATTTTAAACTCTTTAAATAATGTTATAAAGTTTCAAACTATACACTCGTTTAAACCCAAATTCTAAGCGGTTTTGGGTAAAATTTATCCTTATCATCTATTAAATTTATATCATTTTGATTATTTGGCATAAATCTAGTGTAAATTTGATCTATGATTATGGTTTTACCATCTTTTGTTTGGAGTGCGAATTTGTTATTTGATAGCTTTTTGATTATCTCCAA
>NZ_LIWF01000052.1:0-853 GCF_012978615.1 Campylobacter sp. RM9328
CTAGAGCGAACTGGGGTTTATGAGTTTAAGAATAAACCTAATTTTAAAAAGCTAGCAGCTAGTATAAGAGAGAATAAGATAGTATGCTATAGCGATGCTGAGATAAATGAAATAGCTGAATACTTTAAGAGTATCAGCGATAAGACAGGCAGCCTAGTAGATAGAGAGATGTATGAGTATTTTGTAATCAACTCTAATCTAGGACTAAGACCAGCTGAATACTATGAACTTAGGGTAGGTGATATAGACTTAGAAAACAAGACTATTACCATCAGTAGAGCTTTAAAAACACACTCTACTACATTAAAAGTAGGGACTACTAAGAACGCTAATAGTAGAACCTTACCCTTAGGTGGCATAACCTTAAAACTTTTAAGTGATATATGCGATAGGGTTAATTTAGCTTTATCTTTAGAAAGGTCAAAAGCTATGGAGTTATACCTGAAGGAACCTGAAGGATATCTGAAGGGAGTTTATTACTCAATAGCTAGAGGTCGTTACAAAGGATTAGATAGAGAAAATTATAAGAATTGTAAGATAAATAATTTGACACATAGCATATGTGTATCAAGGTGGAAAGATATGAATAAGGCTTTAGGTTTTGATAAGCGAATAAACGCTAAAGAGTATAACCAATATGCCTTAAGACATACTGTAGCAAGTCGTTTGGTTAGCCTAAAGAAGTTTTCAGCTTATAGGTTAATGCAGTATTTGGGACATAAAAATATACAGAGTAGTTTGAAGTATGTCCATCTAAATATTGATGATATAAGAGATGGAATTGGTGTAGGTGTGTGCTAAAGATTATTGGTTGCGAGAGAGGGACTTGAACCCCCGACCCTCGGGTTATGAG
>NZ_LIWF01000053.1:0-819 GCF_012978615.1 Campylobacter sp. RM9328
GATTATAGATATTAAAGATATTTTTATAGCTATTTTCATGGGAATCTCCTAAATGTTACAGGGAAGTGGTCACTTGCTATGTGAGTTCTAAATCCACTAAAGAATGTGCTAGCTGAGATTTGAGGTAGTGGTGCTGGTGCGATAGCTCTATTAGAGTTGCCTACTATAGCATAATCTAGAGTTCTTCTAGCGCTTATTTGAGTTATTGCGTTATTAGTAATTATTCTAGTTCTAAGTCTTAACTCTAATTCAAATGAGCTAAGTAGATCTACAGGCTCTCTATTAAAATCCCCCATTATAATCCAATTGGTATTAGCTAGGGTTGGGGTGCTTTGAAAGAATAGATCTATATTATGAACAATTGCTGAAGCATCAGCTCCACCATTAGCTAATGCATGGATACTAAAGAATGCATCATTATTAATTCTAATTCCTAGCATTGGTCTTGAGGCTGTTGTTGGAGGTGGTCGTAAGAATACTTCATCAGCTTGTCTTCTACTAGCTAGGGCTAAATTTACTCTATTACCACCTAAATCTGTCCTAGCATAGTATATAAAGATTAGATCAGGTCTTAATCTTGTGCCTATATTCCATACATGTTCAGTTACAACCACACTAGTACCAAATGCTCTAAACTCCCTTCCTGTTGGCTCGGCTGTAGCAGGTAAGGTGCCAGCTTCTTGGATAGCTAAGACATCTATTCCATTTGCTCCAGAGAACATTTGAGCTATACTAATGCTCCATTTAGCCTCACTACTAGCACTTGAGCCTTGCATATTCCAAGTGGCTGTTTTAAAATCATCTATATTAGCATATAAG
>NZ_LIWF01000054.1:0-785 GCF_012978615.1 Campylobacter sp. RM9328
GGGGTTAAGGTAAAAATCCTTGATGAGCTAGGCAACACAAAGTCTATTATATACCAAGGAGAGCTACAAGCTAAAAGCTCATATGAAACAAAACTATTTGCTAATAATGGAGAGAAGCTAGAGTTTGAAGCTAGTAGCGAAGTAGGCTTTAATGTAGGTATATTAAACGAAAACTATATCGCTAAAGGTATTTTAAACAGTGAGTATATAGTTTGCGTTGGTGATGGGGTAAAAGATGAGTTTAGCTTTAATGGCTTAAGCGTTAATAGCTTTAAAGAAGTTAGAATAGTCTTTGATGGCTTATATGAAGCAGTGTTTGCTAAGGATTATGAGCTAAATAGTGATAAGAGCGGAGTGGTATTTTATGAAATTCCAGCTAATGGGCTAGAGTTTATAGTCTTTATAACAAAACAGGAGTAAAAATGAGTAGTTATGATATATCTACAGGCAAGATAGATGGCAGCGCCATAGGTGGTAAGCTAAATCGCAGTGTTATAGCTCATACGCCAATACTAGAGGATAAAAATAGCGAGTTTTGGGGCTATGAAGGGGAATTAGTGGTGCTAAAAAATAGCGGTATATTGTGTCTAGTCTTAGAAGATATAGCTGAAAATGATAAAGACACAATAGAAAATCTCAAAAATAGCTCTAAGATTATGTATCTAAGTAGTTTTATAGGAAAGGGTGAATAATGAGTAGTATAGTAACTGATAGCAAAATTGATAAGCTAGATGAGCTAATAAGCTATCTAGATAGCACCTTGCCAAACAGACTAGCTGAATTAG
>NZ_LIWF01000055.1:0-785 GCF_012978615.1 Campylobacter sp. RM9328
GAGATTAAGGTAAAAATCCTTGATGAGCTAGGCAACACAAAGTCTATTATATACCAAGGAGAGCTACAAGCTAAAAGCGGATATCAAGCAAAACTATTTGCTAATAATGGAGAGAAGCTAGAGTTTGAAGCTAGTAGCGAAGTAGGCTTTAATGTAGGTATATTAAACGAAAACTATATCGCTAAAGGTATTTTAAACAGTGAGTATATAGTTTGCGTTGGTGATGGGGTAAAAAATGAGTTTAGCTTTAATGGCTTAAGCGTTAATAGCTTTAAAGAAGTTAGAATAGTCTTTGATGGCTTATATGAAGCAGTGTTTGCTAAGGATTATGAGCTAAATAGTGATAAGAGCGGAGTGGTATTTTATGAAATACCAGCTAATGGGCTAGAGTTTATAGTCTTTATAACAAAACAGGAGTAAAAATGAGTAGTTACGATATAAGCACAGGCAAGATAGATGGCAGCGCCATAGGTGGTAAGCTAAATCGCAGCGTTATAGCTCATACGCCAATACTAGAGGATAAAAATAGCACATTTTGGGGCTATGAAGGGGAATTAGTGGTGCTAAAAAATAGCGGTATATTGTGTCTAGTCTTAGAAGATATCAATGAAAATGATAAAGACACAATAGAAAATCTCAAAAATAGCTCTAAGATAATGTATCTAAGTAGCTTTATAGGAAAGGATGAGTAGTGAGTAGTATAGTAACTGATAGCAAAATTGATAAGCTAGATGAGCTAATAAGCTATCTAGATAGCACCTTGCCAAACAGACTAGCTGAATTGG
>NZ_LIWF01000056.1:0-733 GCF_012978615.1 Campylobacter sp. RM9328
TGCGCTACCAGTTCTACCAGTAGCTATAAATGTGTATAAAACACTACTATCATCTAGTAGTTGGCATACTTTGTTATTATATGTAGGCCAAGTATAGTTACTACTCACTACCCCACATATGCGGTATCTCCCCCCACCATCAAACATTTTAGTGCCTCTACCAGCACTATTACATAGCAAATTACTAAATTCTTTTCTTTCTATTCCAATTAATAACACCCCTAACTCCTTGTAATCCTAACTAAAGAGCTACTCACAACTACATAAGAAAACACTTCATTAGCCCCAAAGCCACTTTGAGCTATCCTAAAGTTAAATGGAGCTGAAAAAGCTTGGATATTAGCCCCTTTAGCTATGAATATCTCCCCAGTTTGACCTACATTTGCCGCTGCGTTAGCTACTGTTATATTTGTTGCTGCTGTTAGATTTAAGCTAAAGTTTATACCATTATTTAAATCTATTGCCCCACCAGTTACTGCTACAAAAGCCCCACGCTTTTTAACATAATTTCTATTAGCTAACTGAGTATCAGCTGTAGGTAGTATAGAGCACACAGGCACTGCTGAGAATGTCTTAATCCCTGCTATAGTCTGATTGCCAGTTAGATTAACTGTAGCGTTAGCGTTGGCTTTGGTGTTAAGTTGAGCTAAATTAACTGCGTGAGTATTTGCTGTGGCATTAGGCACCACTACAGGGCTAGAAAAAGTTTTAGTTCCTGCTATAGTTTGATTGG
>NZ_LIWF01000057.1:0-733 GCF_012978615.1 Campylobacter sp. RM9328
ACAATCAGACAATAGCAGGAACTAAAACCTTTTCTAGCCCTGTAGTGGTGCCAAATGCTACAGCAAATACTCACGCAGTTAATTTAGCTCAACTAAATACCAAAGCCAACGCTAATGCTACAGTTAATCTAACTGGCAATCAGACTATAGCAGGGGTTAAGACATTCTCAGCAGTGCCTGTGTGTTCTATACTACCTACAGCTGATACTCAGTTAGCTAATAGAAATTATGTTAAAAAGCGTGGTGGGTATGTAGCAGTAACTGGTGGGGCAATAGATTTAAATAATGGTATTAACTTTAGTTTAAATCTAACAGCAGCTACAAATATTACTGTAGCTAACGCAGCGGCAAATGTAGGTCAAACTGGGGAGATATTCATAGCTAAAGGGGCTAATATCCAAGCTTTTTCAGCTCCATTTAACTTTAGGATAGCTCAAAGTGGCTTTGGGGCTAATGAAGTGTTTTCTTATGTAGTTGTGAGTAGCTCTTTAGTTAGGATTATAAGGAGTTAGGGGTGTTATTAAATGGAGTAGAAAGAAAAGAATTTAGTAATTTGCTATGTAATAGTGCTGGTAGAGGCACTAAAATGTTTGATGGTGGGGGGAGATACCGCATATGTGGGGTAGTGAGTAGTAACTATACTTGGCCTACATATAATAACAAAGTATGCCAACTACTAGATGATAGTAGTGTTTTATGCACATTTATAGCTACTGGTAGAACTGGTAGCACC
>NZ_LIWF01000058.1:0-693 GCF_012978615.1 Campylobacter sp. RM9328
AAAAATTTTGCGACAATCCAGACTGAAGTTGCAGAAATTTTAGGTATGGAAAGGGGACAAGATAAACGAATTTCAAAGCGTGAAAGAGTAGAGCCACGCAAATATGCGCAAATCAAAGAACAAGAGAGAAAAACCCAAAAAGAGTTAAAAGCTGAGCTAGAACAAGAAAAGCTAAGCAAAGCTGAGTTAAAAAAAGAGCTTGAGCAACTGCGAAAAGATAGTAAAGATCAAGGATATACCAAAGAATATTTTCAAGAGATAAATAGAGAAAAAAAACTATTACGATTTAATACTAAAAACGACTTTGAAAAGTGGGTGCAAGAATTAACTGAAAAACACACAAAAAAGAGCTTTTGGAGTGATAAAGTCAATAACGAAGCAATTTTTGAAGATATGTATAAAAGCTATCAAGATCAAAGCAATATATTGCAAGAACTTGAAGCCAAAGTGAAATATTTAGAAGCCAAAAACAACAATGAAGAAACCATAAGCACTTTAAAAACGGATTTTAAAGCTAAATTGTTCGATGAAGCCTACAACGATATAAGCAAAGAAGTTGATTTATCAAGATTGTATTACAATAAAGAGCAAAAAATAATCATAAATAAATCGCAAAATTGGGAAATAAAGGACAATAATACGCAACTAGTATCTAAAAATTTCACACCTGAAAGCGTGGCTATAATGATAAAA
>NZ_LIWF01000059.1:0-650 GCF_012978615.1 Campylobacter sp. RM9328
GCCACTGGTGTATCAGTTGTTCTGCCAAGAGCATCGCTGAGTAGCTAAGCTGGGATGTGATAAGAGCTGAAAGCATCTAAGCTCGAAGCCAACTCCAAGATGAATCTTCTTTTAAGAGCTCTAGTAGACTACTAGTTTGATAGGCTGGGTGTGTAATGGATGAGAGTCCTTTAGCTGACCAGTACTAATAGCTCGTTTGCTTATCTTATAAGCATCACTTCCTTGTTAAGGATAAAATATAATCCTTTTAGGTTTTTAAAATATTTTTAGATATTAAACTTAGTGATTTTTAGCTTTAATACTCTAAGTAGTGTTAAATAAGATATCATCTCTATTGATATGATATCTTATTTAACACTGCTCGTGGCTATACATGATTAGGAAACGCCTTGCTCCATCTCGAACCAAGAAGCTAAGCTTTTCATGGCCGATGATACTCTCCCTTACTGGGATGCTGGAAAAGTAGGTTGCTGCGAGCTTTGTTAAAATCTTTTTAATATTCTTTCTTTTTATCTCTTAATCCTCTTTTATGGAATTATTTATAGATTAATCTTTTTAAATTGTTAAACTATTTATGATTACTGTAGTTTTAAAAGATTTTTTATATTTATTTATATTCCCAGATTTAATGCTTGTATGCTTTTGAATGT
>NZ_LIWF01000060.1:0-644 GCF_012978615.1 Campylobacter sp. RM9328
AATAAATAAATCAAAAATAACTTAAATTAAAATTTTTTCTTTTTAACTTCTGCGACGACGACTTCAGCTATGCTATCAACTTCATTTGCTACTACATTGCTATCTTGTGCGATTTGTCTATTTTGTCTAGTTAGACCATCGACATTTACTATAGCTTCGTTGATTTGGTTTATAGCTGTTGTTTGCTCGCTGATACTTTGACTCATCTCATTTATGCTTTGGCTTAGGATATTGACATTTGCTTCGATTTCGCCTAGGGATTTTTGAGTTCTTTCAGCTAGTTTTCTGACCTCATCAGCCACCACGGCAAATCCCCTACCATGCTCGCCTGCACGAGCTGCTTCGATAGCTGCGTTTAGGGCTAATAAATTTGTTTGGTCTGCGATATCTCTAATTATTGTGATTATGTTTTTGATATCTTCGCTTTGTTTGATAACTTCACTAGCTCTATCATTTATAGAGTTCATTGAGCTACTCATCTCTTCAACTGCTGCGGCGCTCTCTTGTAGGGATTCGCTTTGAGATTTGGCGCCTTCGTTTAGTGATGCGACAAAGCCTTTTAGCTCATCGGCTTTATTTTGTAGGTTGTTGGCTTGTTCTAGATTTGCTTTTAGCATTTTAGTAACTTCATCGCCTAATAGATT
>NZ_LIWF01000061.1:0-606 GCF_012978615.1 Campylobacter sp. RM9328
TGGATTTAGCATTATTGTCCTTTAAATCCCAAATTTAACTCTTAATTTGCGTCTAATCACAAACCACCTACCCTCTATAAAAGCCCCAATCTTATCCATCAGTCCAAATTTACCCTCTTTGATTTTCAATCTCCTTTTAAGGATATCGCACTCATGTACGCCAAGTGATATATAGAGCTTTTGCCATCTCTTATCGCATTGATTTTTTGATGCGAATTCTCTCATCTTGGCAATTGCTACTTCAAAGCTATCTATACAATTTTTTAAATTTTCTATACTTTTGTCATTGGTGCTTGAGCTTGGATTATATCTATAATAATAGAGCATATCAGATATGAAATTTAGCCTTTGGCAATTATGATAAATCACAAACATAGCTAGCACATCCTCAGCCATTATAAGCCTTGAATTAATACTGATTAAAAAATCCAAATTCGCTTGATATATATCCCTTTTAATCAGCCTACCCCAGATATTCCAAGATATATTTTTACTTCTAAAAAGCCAATTAGCAAATTCATCCCCACTATCAAAGCTAGATCTCTCAAACTCACTAAACACACTAGCGCTATTATTATTCCAATAATAGCTCCCAAATGTAACTAT
>NZ_LIWF01000062.1:0-605 GCF_012978615.1 Campylobacter sp. RM9328
GAATTATAACTTTTAATTTTGTTATATTCGGGATTATATTTGCTTGGATTAATCTCGCTTTTAAATGTGCGAGCATATACGGCTAAACCGTAACTATCCGTAGCGTCTGTTTTTATACTGGATAGATGACGCAAAAACAAAGATGATTTTGTGGAGTTTAGAAGAGTGTATTTGATTTTTAAAGATGATAAAACTTGCTGTAAGGGTAGATGATAGTTTGAAGTAGGCTCAAAAACTACCACTAAATTATCACTAACAAATCTTTTAAAATAAGTTTCAATTAAGTCAAAATTATTAGGCAAAACATCTAATTTAGGTTTTTGCTGTGTGTTAGAAAATAAAAAACAAATGTCTAATTTATCCTTAGACACATCTATACCGCAAAAGAATTCTTTTTTCATTGTGATACTCCTTTGAATTGTGTATTTTTTTTCTTTACCTCACTCTTGTAAACGGGAACTATAAAGATTTAGTATAGTCCTAAGGAATTCAAACGAGATAAAAAATAAAGCCCCTAATTCTTATTTGCAGGGTAAAACCCTTGGTATTTTAACAGGGAGCTTTTATTTTAAAAGATACATACTTAAAACAATAAGTATGGGTAA
>NZ_LIWF01000063.1:0-596 GCF_012978615.1 Campylobacter sp. RM9328
TCCTAGTTCTAAGTCTTAACTCTAGCTCAAATGTGCTAAGTAAATCTACTGGCTCTCTATTAAAATCCCCCATTATAATCCAATTAGTGCTAGCTAGGGTTGGGGTACTTTGAAAGAATAGATCTATATTATGCACAATAGCTGAAGCATCAGCTCCGCCATTAGCTAAAGCATGAATACTAAAGAATGCATCATTATTAATTCTAATTCCTAGCATTGGTCTTGAAGCTGTTGTTGGAGGTGGTCGTAAGAATACTTCATCAGCTTGTCTTCTACTAGCTAGGGCTAAATTTACTCTATTACCACCTAAATCTGTCCTAGCATAGTATATAAAGATTAGATCAGGTCTTAATCTTGTGCCTATATTCCATACATGTTCAGTTACAACCACACTAGTACCAAATGCTCTAAACTCCCTTCCAGTTGGCTCGGCTGTAGCAGGCAAGGTGCCAGCTTCTTGAATGGCTAAGACATCTATACCATTTGCTCCAGAGAACATTTGAGCTATACTAATGCTCCATTTAGCCTCGCTACTAGCACTTGAGCCTTGCATATTCCAAGTGGCTGTTTTAAAATCATCTATATTAGCATATAGA
>NZ_LIWF01000064.1:0-591 GCF_012978615.1 Campylobacter sp. RM9328
TTCTACAGAGCTAATTAAATTTTTAAAAGCTAAATTGAACGAAAAACTTAATAAAGAGAGATACTACACTATAGAAAGCTCACCAGCACTAAATACAATCAAAAAGAGCTTTGAAAATTTACCAAAAAAAGAACAAAATGAGATAAAAAATGAGCTAGAAGCAGAATTAAATAATGAAGTAAATGGAATATAAAATGAAAATTATATTGCCTAAAAGTGTAGATAAATATTTATCAAAACAATTCAAAGGAGACCCTAAAAATATTCATCTAATTAGACTATTTTTAGATACAAAATTGGCTACTTCTGAAAATCCTACAATGCTACCAAATTGTAAAAAACTTCAAGGATATGAAAAACACTACCGATGGAAAATCAAGGATTATAGAATTATTGGTATAGTGGAAAATGATATTTTAACAATCGAAATTATAAAAATTACCACACGAGAAAATGCTTATAAATGAGCAAAATTTCAAGCATAAATTTTAAAAAGTCTGTTGATTTTCAAGTCTTTCACAATTCAACAGTTCGCCCAAATTATGCAATTGGTGGCGAACTCATAGCCAATAGAAAAGGCTATGAAGCTTT
>NZ_LIWF01000065.1:0-555 GCF_012978615.1 Campylobacter sp. RM9328
ATAGGGATAAATCATAGAAATTTAAAAACCTTTGATATGGATATGGAGCTTAGCTTTAAGCTAAAAGAGCTTATACCATCAGATAGAGTGGTGGTAGCTGAGAGTGGATTATACTCATATAATCAGATTTTGAGCTTAAATCAAAATGGCATTAGGGGGTTTTTGATAGGTGAGCATTTTATGCGTCAAGATGATATATACCAAGCGGTAATGGATATAAGGGGTGTTAAATGATAGATGAGTTTGCGCCGTGGAGAGCGGAGTATTTTTCTAGACCAAAGGATTGTGAATGTGTCTTTTGTAAGATTGCTAATGAGAATAGAGATAGTGAGAATTTTATGCTATTTAGGGCTAAAAATTGCTTTGGTTTGATGAATAGATATCCATATACCTTGGGCGAATTTATGGTAATTCCATATGAGCATATAGATAATATTGAGAGTTTAGATACTCAAATTTGGTTAGAGATGAGTCAAATAGTCCAAATCGGTGTAGATGTGTTAAAGAGAGTTTTAAATGCTAATGGAGTCAATATCGGTATGAATTTAGGCGCAG
>NZ_LIWF01000066.1:0-540 GCF_012978615.1 Campylobacter sp. RM9328
CTGTGAGCTTTACTGCTGTATTACCTACGCTATCTACATAAGCTTTATTAGCTACCTGATTATTGGCTGTTGGATTTGTAGCTGATATAGGCACTGCTGAAAAGGTCTTAACCCCTGCTATTGTTTGGTCATCAGTTAAATTAACTACAGCGTCTGCGTTTGCTTTGGTATTTAGTTGAGCCAGATTAACTGCGTGTGTATTAGCTGTGGCATTAGGCACCACTACAGGACTAGAAAAGGTTTTAGTTCCTGCTATAGTTTGGTTACCAGTTAGCTTTACATTAGCAGCGTCTTTGGTATTTATACTCCCAGTTAGTGTAGCCTTTAGCTCATCTACATACTCTTTAGTAGCTAGCTCAGGGCTTTGTATAAGGGCTTCTTCGCTCTTTAGACGCTCTTTAGTCTGATTTAGCACTTCTATATCACTATTTAGCTGATTAATCTCGCTTTCTAAATTAGTTATTTGAGATGATTTAGTAGCTATATCACTCTCATATTGTCTCTTTTGAGCTTGTAGAATTTCGGTATTTTCACCAGCTT
>NZ_LIWF01000067.1:0-532 GCF_012978615.1 Campylobacter sp. RM9328
AAATTTAAAAAAGCTTTTTAGATAGCGAACTATCGCACACATAACGGCAACAATAGCCAGCTTTTTATTCTTACCCCTAGATATTAAGTTCTCATAACGTATTCTAAATTTATCATTAAAACGAATACACACTAAAGCGCAAGTAAATAATGACTTACGTATTAACGGGCTACCATGTTTATTAATACAAAGCGTTTTATTGACGCTCGAACCACTTTGGAAAACTCGGGGTGATAAGCCTATAAAGCTAACAATCTGCTTTTCAGACTTATCACGATTAAAATGAAGTTGAGGAAATAAATTCAAAGCCAAATCAATACCTATGCCTTTATTTTCTTTTATAATTTTTTCTGTTTGTGGGATAATATTTTTTAATAAATCATAAGCTAAAAGTTTGAGTTCGGAGTGTGTTTGTTTGATTTGCGTTGTTAAATTTGTGATAAAAGTAGATAAAATTTTATCTTGCAAATTTGATTGTGAATGATTAAAATTTTTCAGTTGTGTTTGAAGCTTGGTAAGCAAAGTTAAAGCC
>NZ_LIWF01000068.1:0-532 GCF_012978615.1 Campylobacter sp. RM9328
GAATTTAAAAAAGCTTTTTAGATAGCGAACTATCGCACACATAACGGCAACAATAGCCAGCTTTTTATTCTTACCCCTAGATATTAAGTTCTCATAACGTATTCTAAATTTATCATTAAAACGAATACACACTAAAGCGCAAGTAAATAATGACTTACGTATTAACGGGCTACCATGTTTATTAATACAAAGCGTTTTATTGACGCTCGAACCACTTTGGAAAACTCGGGGTGATAAGCCTATAAAGCTAATAACCTGTTTTTCAGACTTATCGCGATTAAAATGAAGTTGAGGAAATAATTTTAAAGCCAAATCAATACCTATGCCTTTATTTTCTTTTATAATTTTTTCTGTTTGTGGGATAATATTTTTTAATAAATCATAAGCTAAAAGTTTGAGTTCGGAGTGTGTTTGTTTGATTTGCTTTGTTAAATTTGTGATAAAAGTAGATAAAATTTTATCTTGCAAATTTGATTGTGAATGATTAAAATTTTTCAGTTGTGTTTGAAGCTTGGTAAGCAAAGTTAAAGCT
>NZ_LIWF01000069.1:0-531 GCF_012978615.1 Campylobacter sp. RM9328
TACCACCCAAATTTCTTATAGCCTTGCTTATTGTGTCTCTATGTAGATGTCCGTTTGCATTAAGGGCTGGAAAGACAAATGGGCTATCAATAATTTTAAACATATGTTGTTCTTTTAATATTTTAAGAGCGTAAGAGCTTAGAGGAAGTTCGTGGGTTGATTTAGTTTTCATCTGGTTTGCCGGAATAGTCCAAATTTTATTTTCTAAATCTATATCACTCCATTTAGCACTAGCTGTATTAAATGGGCGATTAACGCAAAGAATTTGTAGATAGATAGCTCTTTTAGTTGATAAATCAAGCTTATTATCCATCTTTAAATCTATTATAAACTCTTTAATTTTTTCTTTATCGGTTAAGGCTGGAAGTCTAGTATCTACAAATTTATCAAGCGTAAAGCGACTAGCAGTAGGAAATGCTCTATGTAACTCTTTGCTTGGATTATAGGTGATATACTCATCTCTTTGAGCTAGGCTAAAAACTTTATCAATATCATTGATTAAGCGATGGATTGTCTCTAATCTTGAAGTGC
>NZ_LIWF01000070.1:0-528 GCF_012978615.1 Campylobacter sp. RM9328
TTAGCTCTACCCTATCGGCTATACCATCAGCCTCGCTATTAGTATCTGTAATAATAGGTGTATTTAGAGTTATCTCTGGTTTAGTGTTATCGGTGAAATTTAAAGATGTGGCACTATTATTATCTGTGCTAGTATTACCAGCTTTATCTGTTACGCTAGCTGTTACATTAGTATTTGGCTGAACATCTGTAGTATCTATAGATATATTAAACTTACCCTCACTATCTGTAGTAACTGTGCCTATTACCTTATCTGCTACACTAATAGTTACGTTAGTGTTTGGCTGATTAGTGCTTCCGCTTAGCTCTACCCTATCGGCTATACCATCAGCCTCGCTATTAGTATCTGTAATAATAGGTGTATTTAGAGTTATCTCTGGTTTAGTGTTATCGGTGAAATTTAAAGATGTGGCACTATTATTATCTGTGCTAGTATTACCAGCTTTATCTGTTACGCTAGCTGTTACATTAGTATTTGGCTGAACATCTGTAGTATCTATAGATATATTAAACTTACCCTCACTATCTG
>NZ_LIWF01000071.1:0-479 GCF_012978615.1 Campylobacter sp. RM9328
CCCCTATAAAATCCGTGGCGTAAGCCACCCATTGAAAGGCTTTTCCAGGGGGTTAGGGGTTGTTAAGGGGGAAGGGGTAGCGGCTGCCAAAAAAGCGCTCCCCTTCCCACTTAAAAGAAAAAATTTATCTAAAAATTTAAAACTCACTAGAAAATATATTTCTTTAATTTTAAATTCATAAAAAGAATTATAAATTTTTATTATTTCAAAGTTTATATAAAAAGAAATTTGATTATAAATTTGGATCATTTAAAAAAGATTAAATTTGCTGTTTCATCTCAATTAATTCATCTTGGTAATTATTGCTTTAAAATTCTTTTATGTTTCGACTTTTCCTAAGTTTTATCAGATATTTTAAGTAATTTATTGTTTTGAATTTTAAGGAATTTGGGGTATCAAAGAAATTTATTTTTTATTATTAGATATTTATTATTCCGAATTTGCTTCTTTCTTTAAGTGGGAAGGGGAGCGCTTTTTGG
>NZ_LIWF01000072.1:0-452 GCF_012978615.1 Campylobacter sp. RM9328
AACATTTTGCTGTGTTAAAGTATCTATTTGAGCAACAGATTGGTTTATCATATTTATACCTTCACTTTGCTCTCTTATGCTTTCACTCATCTCATTGATTGATTGGGCTAATACATTTGTATTTGCTTCTATCTCACCTAGAGATTTTTGAGTTCTCTCTGCTAGCTTTCTTACTTCATCAGCAACAACAGCAAATCCACGTCCATGCTCTCCTGCACGTGCAGCTTCTATAGCGGCATTAAGTGCAAGTAAATTTGTTTGATCTGCTATATCTCTAATAATAACTATAATGTTTTTGATCTCATCGCTTTGTCTTATAACATCTTGTGTCTTTTGAGATATTGCACTCATAGAGCTACTCATCTGTTCAACTGCTGCTGCACTCTCTTGTAAAGAGTTTGCTTGTAGGTGTGCTCCATTTGTTAGCTCTTTCATAGAGCTTGCTAGGATCT
>NZ_LIWF01000073.1:0-450 GCF_012978615.1 Campylobacter sp. RM9328
TGGTTACGTTTACTCCAAATTTTGCGCTCATAGTTTTTCTCCTTTGTTTCGGTTTATTGTTAAATTTCTCATTTTTTACTCCTTTATTATTTGTATTTTATGATGTGCCACGTACGGCATGCTAAGTAAAATACATACGCCTTCCACCTTGCTACGCCGAGTGCCGTCATCATCTCACGCAGGGTTTCGTCGGCTGTTTTAAAAAGCCTCTTTGCTTGCTCTTTAGAGCCTAGCTTAAAAACGGCCTCCGCTTCGTCGCAAAGATAGTCGTGCACTAGTATCGCACTTAGATATTCTGGCGAGTTTGGAGGGAAGATAGACCAAAGAATACGCGGTACATTCGCTCCGTTTGTCTTGTAAGCCGCCGGGACATTAATGTCTTTATAGTAGTAACTCTCAACTAGTTCAAAGCGGTCCTTTGAAAAGGGTTTAAGTATCGGTCTTTTAATC
>NZ_LIWF01000074.1:0-450 GCF_012978615.1 Campylobacter sp. RM9328
TGGTTACGTTTACTCCAAATTTTGCGCTCATAGTTTTTCTCCTTTGTTTCGGTTTATTGTTAAATTTCTCATTTTTTACTCCTTTATTATTTGTATTTTATGATGTGCCACGTACGGCATGCTAAGTAAAATACATACGCCTTCCACTTTGCTACGCCGAGTGCCGTCATCATCTCACGCAGGGTTTCGTCGGCTGTTTTAAAAAGCCTCTTTGCTGGCTCTAAAGAGCCCAGTTCAAAGATGAGTTCAGCTTCATCGCAAAGCCAGTCGTGCACCACTATCGCCGAAAGATACTCAGGGCTATTTGGTGGAAATATGCTCCAAAGAATTCTAGGTACATTCGCTCCGTTTGTCTTGTATGCTGCTGGAACTACGATATTGCCGTACTCGTATGACTCAACAATTTCAAACCTATCTTTTGAGAAAGGCTTGAGAATGGGTCGTCTGATT
>NZ_LIWF01000075.1:0-415 GCF_012978615.1 Campylobacter sp. RM9328
CTTATAAAGCTAAATAATAGTATTATTAATATATTTTTCATTGTTGATATCCTAAGAGTGGAGAGGTTGGTGCTGCTTCAGGGATAAATACCCATTGTTGATTAAAATTTGGCTTAAAATTACACTCTCTCATAGCAAGACTATAGTAGCTACCAGTTTGAGTTAGTGAGCCAAGATCTGTTGTGATACATTTACCAGAAGCGCTAGATTTTATCTGAATGGCACCATTGTCCATAGCTGATAGTTGCCATTGTTGGGATTTGTTATTGATATCGCAATTTCTGTGAGTGATACCACCACCTTCGTCATGGATACAAGTATTAGTAAGGAAATTTATAATCAAAGCTATATCATTACCTAGATTTAAAACTTGCCACGACCTAGCTCTACCAAACTCTTTAGAGTTATCTAAGGT
>NZ_LIWF01000076.1:0-391 GCF_012978615.1 Campylobacter sp. RM9328
ATTTTTAGATTTAGCTGGGGATAATGATAGATTAGGAGTTGGAAGCTTTAGCTCAAATTCGCAGCTTTTTAGATTTGATAGTGATGGAAATGGATTTGTAGATAAAAATGACACCTACTTTGATAAATTAAAAATAAGAGCTTATGATAAAGATGGAAATGAGATTATCAAAAAACTTAGCGAAGTAGTTGATAGTATAAATTTAAAAGATTTCATAGATAGCAAGAGCAATGCCTTGAAAAAACTTGAAGCTCAAAAAGATAATTATGGAACAATAGAAGCTTATGAAAACTCATTACAATCGCTAAAAGATTATAATCCATACTCTATTTTTAAGCCTGAAGTAAGATATGAAAGTATGAATGAGAATGATATAAAAGAGCTCTCAAAA
>NZ_LIWF01000077.1:0-383 GCF_012978615.1 Campylobacter sp. RM9328
TGCCTTCTCTAAACTCGCCTATTTTTTTAAATTTATTTCTTTGATATTCTACTGAAAAAGTTTTCATACCACTTGGATTAATCCAAATATAAAGCTCTTTTGGATTACCAACTTTCTTTTTGTATTGTTGAGATAATACTTCTAGGTTTCTTATATCTTTATCTAGCAAATTTGCCTTTGAGATATTTGCCATTCTAATCCTTTTTATAGAAAAACTACGCTAATGATTATCTACTACGCTAATAACTACGCAATTTATTTGGAAGTAATTATATCGTAAAAGAAAACAAAAAGAAACAAAATCCTATAAAAGTGCGATTTTATGAGAGTTAAAAGGAAATAAAAAGAAATAAAAGAAGCTTAAAATAAACTTAAATGGTGGG
>NZ_LIWF01000078.1:0-381 GCF_012978615.1 Campylobacter sp. RM9328
TTTTTCTTTAATTTTTTATCATTATATTACTTACAACTAACCATTAAAATATAATTAATTTAAGTGATATTTAAGCCAAAAAGGGAAATTTATATAAAAATTTTTAAATTTTTTAAAAAATTTAGTGAATTCCCCCCCCCCATATTAATATTTTAATCTTTCGTGCGATATAATGAAATATGCTTAAGCAAAGGATTAAGCTTAAATCTTTTAAAAAGGATCAAATATGAGTTTTAGAATCAACACTAACATAGCAGCGATGAATGCTCATGCTAACTCACAAATCACAGATAGAGAGCTTACTAGCTCACTTGGTCGCCTTAGTTCAGGGCTTAGAATTCAAACAGCAGCTGATGATGCTTCTGGCTTAGTTATTGCTGA
>NZ_LIWF01000079.1:0-376 GCF_012978615.1 Campylobacter sp. RM9328
ACAACTTTAAAAAACTCCACTCAAAAGGATTAACTAGCAAAGGCGATTATGAGAGATACATTAGAGTTAAAAACTCCATTGAAGTTACTAAAAAACTGCTTGATGAAAATGCTAAAATTAGTATAGATAGCTCTTTAGCTTATGCCAAGGTATTTGGCAATGATAAAAACAATATATTTAATCTATCTAAAAAGCTTGATAGCTTAGATAAAAGCATACACATATTAAAACAATCAGATATGAATTTTGAAGAATACTCTAACTATCTAAAACAATTAGAAAAAAATAAAGAATTTCTATCCGATTTAATAGATGAAAGATTTGAAAAGATTGAAAAAATAGTAAAAGGAAAAGGTAATAACATAGATAGAGATAG
>NZ_LIWF01000080.1:0-369 GCF_012978615.1 Campylobacter sp. RM9328
GCCTAGATCTTTTAGGGATTTTATCTCGATTTGCCCTGTGATTTTATCTTGGATTTTAGCTGCGCTCACCACCAAATCTATATCTTGATTTAGCTCTATTTGAGTGGCGAATTTAGCATTTAAATTTAGCTCTATATCAAAGGCTTTACCGCTATCTTTATAAAGCTCATTTACGATTATCTCCCTTCCGCTGTTAAATTTAAGGGTAAATGTGCCATTTTTATTAATTCTTATAGCTGTTAATGCGTCTGTGTCTTTAAGCATATTTGCGGTATTTGCTCTATCTTTTTCAAAGCTATCTTTAACTTTTTGTAGATTTTCTAAGGTGAAGTTAAGTCCGGTCGCAGAGCTAAATTCACGCTCTATAGA
>NZ_LIWF01000081.1:0-367 GCF_012978615.1 Campylobacter sp. RM9328
GTTTTGGCTCTCTTGTTTAGATAGTTCAGCTTTTATACCAGCTACTATATCATCTATGCTTCTAGTGCTATCTAGAACTATCTTGTCATATTTTTTAACTTCCATTACTCTATCTCCACTTTATCATATTTAATTCTATTATTAATCTCTGTCTTGATAAGCTCTTTTATGCTATCAACTTCACTTAACACACCTTGGATTTTGGCTTCTAATCTCTCATTTAAAGCTGTGAAATTGTCATATTCCACACCATTTATCACTACCTTTTTAGGCGTAGGGTCTAGGCTATTAACTAATTGAGATTGAACTTCTTTGCCTGTGATATTAGCCTCTTTCCAAAAAGCTGCTACCGCATCTATCTTAGCTT
>NZ_LIWF01000082.1:0-364 GCF_012978615.1 Campylobacter sp. RM9328
CTTGTTTCTGCCTTATTAGTTCTGTTATGGTAGCTAGATTAGCTTCTAAGGTTCTCTTTTCCTCGCTTAGAGTTAATAGCTCTTGTCGTTTTGCTGGTATTGACTGCTCTTTATCTAATATATCAGCTTCTACGCTTTTAAGCTCATTTTGTTTAGCTAGTTTGGCTTCATCCACAGGGATTTTAGCATCAACTCTAGCTATTAGCTCGTTTATCTCCTCTTTGGTATAGGCATTAGCTTGTATAACATTAGAGCTAAGCCTATTAAGACGCTTAAAGTCATCACTAACAACTATATAGCTCACTCCAGCATTCTCCCCACTGCTATATGCGTGTGATACATAGCATATATAGCTCTCCCCTGA
>NZ_LIWF01000083.1:0-364 GCF_012978615.1 Campylobacter sp. RM9328
GCTCTTTTTCATTTATTAGCTCTGTTATGGTAGCTAGATTAGCTTCTAAGGTTCTCTTTTTCTCGCTTAGAGTTAATAGCTCTTGTCGTTTTGCTGGTATTGACTGCTCTTTATCTAATATATCAGCTTCTACACTTTTAAGCTCGTTTTGTTTAGCTAGTTTGGCTTCATCCACAGGGATTTTAGCATCAACTCTAGCTATTAGCTCATTTATCTCCTCTTTGGTATAGGCATTAGCTTGTATAATATTAGAGCTAAGCCTATTAAGACGCTTAAAGTCATCACTAACAACTATATAGCTCACTCCAGCATTCTGGCCACTACTATATGCGTGTGATACATAGCATATATAGCTTTCCCCTGC
>NZ_LIWF01000084.1:0-360 GCF_012978615.1 Campylobacter sp. RM9328
TAGCATAACGCTAGATTTTACATTTTGATACTTTGCCTTTGTTTCATAATCAAATTCATTTATATAATCATCTCTATTTTTAAGCTCGCTCATATAATCATTATATAAATTTATAAATCTCGTGTATTGTTGATTTTGATAAGAGTTTTTATCGCTATCTCGCCAAGAAACTTTTTTAGTAATTGGGTCATATTCATTTTTAGCACCGAAATTTGTCGTATAGCCTTCAATCCAGCTAGATAACTCTTCTAATCTATAACTCCCATCAACTCCTTGCTTAGCATAAGCAATCCCAAGTAATCCTAAATCAAAAGTTCCTAATTTTAAATTTATATCTATCCAGCCATCTTCATCGGCTAA
>NZ_LIWF01000085.1:0-351 GCF_012978615.1 Campylobacter sp. RM9328
CAGCATAACGCTAGATTTTACATTTTGATACTTTGCCTTTGCTTCATCATCAAATTCATTTATATAATCATCTCTATTTTTAAGCTCGCTCATATAATCATTATATAAATTCATAAATCTCGTGTATTGTTGATTTTGATAAGAGTTTTTATCGCTATCTCGCCAATAGTACTCTTTGGTTGTTGTATCAAATACATTATTAAAGCCAAAATTTGTAGTATGCGGATAACTCGATAACTCTTCTAATCTATAACTCCCATCAACTCCTTGCTTAGCATAAGCAATCCCAAGCAATCCATTAAAAGCTCCCAAATTTGAATTTATATCTATCCAGCCATCTTCATCGGCTAG
>NZ_LIWF01000086.1:0-348 GCF_012978615.1 Campylobacter sp. RM9328
TGTTTAGGTTGTGTGATACCGACTTTATGCTAAATTCTACATTTTCAAGACCTGCCACGCCTATTATTTTTAGCTTTCCGCCAGCTCTTAATTCTCGTCCAGTTGTGCTTAAATTTCCATTTATCCCACCGCGTTGCAGCTCATTTAGCTTTGCTTCGCCCTTTTTAAAGGCTTCGCTATCGCTCTTTGGCTCTGGTATATTTAGCTTATATGTTTGCTCGCCACTTCCTATTTTGGCTTGTTTATCCTTGCCATCTTTTGAGTCGTGCCATTGCACTATCACGGCAGTATAGCTATTGCGATTTGCCTCTGTAATCGATAAGCTTTCACACTCGCTCAAGGCTACTT
>NZ_LIWF01000087.1:0-348 GCF_012978615.1 Campylobacter sp. RM9328
CGTTTAGGTTGTGCGACACTGACTTTACGCTAAATTCTACATTTTCAAGTCCGGCTACACCGGTTATTTTTAGTTTTCCGCCGGCTCTTAGCTCGCGCCCGGCACAAGTTAGATTTCCGTTTATACCGCCCCTTTGTAGCTCATTTAGCTTGGCTTCGCCCTTTTTAAAAGCTTCGTTGTCTGATTTTGGTTCAGGGATTGTGAGTTTATATGTTTGCTCTCCATTTCCTATCTTTACTTGTTTATCCTTGCCGTCTTTTGAGTCGTGCCACTGAACTATAACGGCAGAGTAGCTATTTCTATTTGCCTCCGTGATCGATAGGCTTTCACACTCGGTTAGTGCTATTT
>NZ_LIWF01000088.1:0-347 GCF_012978615.1 Campylobacter sp. RM9328
GGCTTTTACAGGGGGTTAGGGCTTGTTAAAAAAAGAGAGTGAGGAGCCATTGCGTTACTATCATTCGTAGCATAGCTAAACGATAATTTGTATCGTTTTTGCTGTCACGCTACTCATCTGCCAAAAAAAGCGCTTTTTATTTTTATCTACTTTTAACGCACTAACAAAGTCCGTGCTAAAGTAGCAAACACTAAAGTTCCCATAAATGGGGTACCCCTTCCCACTTAAAAAAGAAAAGAAAAATTTAAATTTCTCTCATATATCAAAAATTTTAAATCCATAAAAAAGAAAAATAAATTTAAAATTCAAATTTCTAAAAAATTTCGGGCAAAGAATTGGGGAGCCCC
>NZ_LIWF01000089.1:0-343 GCF_012978615.1 Campylobacter sp. RM9328
ACTTGGCGTATCTAGTGGATTAAACGCTGATATATTAATAACTGCTTGGCTATTAATATTAACCCTGTTATTGCCACTAAAACTAATTGATTGTAACTTCATATCATCACTCCTAAATAGTTATAAAACTGACTATTTCTAATCATAATATCCGCTTCATTTAGCATTAAATCCAGTTTATCTAACCTATCTTTAGCTAGCTCATTGCTACTTTGATACTCATCTTTTAGCTCTGCTAAGCTTGGCAATTCTAGCTCATATTTAATCCTATAAGCCATCGTAGCACCAGCTTTTATAGCTAGGGCTAATCTATTAGCTGATAATTTAGCATTAGCGTGGATTA
>NZ_LIWF01000090.1:0-343 GCF_012978615.1 Campylobacter sp. RM9328
CGTATATTTTGTGCTTACACTATAATTAATGTAAGCATACCCCACTATCTTTCCTCTAAAATTTCCAATTCTAAATTTTTCCCCAACTTTTTTCAATCTCCCCTCTCTTTTTAATCTTTCTTTAAGCATCATGCCTGTATAATTCCAGCTCACGAGTTGAGAGAAACCACTTTTAACCCTCTTGAGTTAATAAAGCTTTCCTTTTTATCGTTGTTCTTTTAAATTATTAATGTTAAACTATTAGTCAATCTTTGAAATCTAAACAAGTGATCGATTGAGCCAGTTTGCTATCTTAGCAAACTAAAACTAATAAATAAAAAACAAAAGTTTTTAGATTAAAAAC
>NZ_LIWF01000091.1:0-340 GCF_012978615.1 Campylobacter sp. RM9328
TTTAAAGTAAAAAATCCACTCTCATCTATTCCTAAGCACTCATTTATATCATTAGCTGATACAAACTGAACATACTCTAAACCTAAATTAGCAAAGCTATCAACCCTTTTAATCTCATCAATTATAGTTGGTTCAAATGCCTTAATCTCTCTTAGATTATAATTAAAGGTCTCATCTGATTTACCTAAATTGACTACTAAAGGCATACCTGTATCAAGGGATCTTAGGCTTAGAGGCAAGGTAAATGGATCAAACCCATCTTGGTTGTTTGAATTGTTTGAATTGTTTGATTTTAAATTTGGTTTATCATTTAAATCACTGATTTTAATTCTATCTGGGG
>NZ_LIWF01000092.1:0-338 GCF_012978615.1 Campylobacter sp. RM9328
TAACCATTAAAATATAATTAATTTAAGTAATATTTAAGCCAAAAAGGTAAATTTATATAAAAATTTTTAAATTTTTTAAAAAATTTAGTGAATTCCCCCCCCCCCATATTAATATTTTAATCTTTCGTGCGATATAATGAAATATGCTTAAGCAAAGGATTAAGCTTAAATCTTTTAAAAAGGATCAAATATGAGTTTTAGAATCAACACTAACATAGCAGCGATGAATGCTCATGCTAACTCACAAATCACAGATAGAGAGCTTACTAGCTCACTTGGTCGCCTTAGTTCAGGCCTTAGAATTCAAACAGCAGCTGATGATGCTTCTGGCTTAGTTA
>NZ_LIWF01000093.1:0-333 GCF_012978615.1 Campylobacter sp. RM9328
AAAATATCTATAATAATACCAGTTTATAATGTAGAAAAATATATCAGCCAATGCTTAGACTCAGCAATAAATCAAAGTTTAAAAGATATAGAGATTATCATAGTAGATGATTGTGGCAGTGATAAAAGTATGGATATCGCCCAAGAGTATGCTAAAAATGATAGTAGAATAAAGATTATTAAAAATAGCCAAAATATGGGATTATTTTTAACCAGATGCGAAGGGATTAAATCCGCAACGGGGGAGTATATTTTAAATTTAGATTCTGATGATTTTTTGGATTTAAGGGCTTGTGAGATAGCTTATAATGCCACTAAAGATGGGTATTATGAT
>NZ_LIWF01000094.1:0-317 GCF_012978615.1 Campylobacter sp. RM9328
AAAATTAAAAATCAAATTATAGAAGAAGCAAAAGAAGCATATACTAAAAACACAAAGCAAAAATTTCAAGCAAAATCCTATGAATGGTCGGCAGTATGTAACATTAAACCAGAAACAACGATGGTGGATTTAGAGCGATTAGCAGAGCATTTTGAGCAAAAATACGGCTTTCAATGTTACCAAATAGCAATACATAGAGATGAAGGGCATCTCGATGATGATGGCAACAAGGTTATCAATCATCACGCCCATTTAGAATTTGTTACTTTAGATAAAGAAACTGGCAAAAATATGTATCGCAGAGAGATTATAAGTCC
>NZ_LIWF01000096.1:0-312 GCF_012978615.1 Campylobacter sp. RM9328
TCTGCCCCAGGCTTTTGAATTTTAACTTTATACTCTTAATAGGAGATTTGGTTATAAATAATTAATGTTATGATATGATAGGGTGTTTAATATACCATTATGAAACTTTATAATAGCTCTATTTTATTAGTGATTTAGGTATAGATATATGAAATTGGTATGTTATTAAATAATTTTTTATGTTTATTTTTTAAATTAATATATTGTAATTATTTTTTATTTGTGTTATTATTTATCTTTTTATTTTCGCAATAGCAAAATAATCTTAAATAGTTATTTTACGGAGAAAATTTGGAATAATTAATCTTAAAA
>NZ_LIWF01000097.1:0-306 GCF_012978615.1 Campylobacter sp. RM9328
CAAAGCTTGGCAGATTTTCGTTCTTTACCGTATTTGATGTCTGTGTTGCATCGCCTCTGCTATCTTTTGAAGTTATGACGATAGTGCTATTTGCAACCTTCATAATATAGCCATACTCAAAGCAAAGCCCATATAAAAAGTCAAGATCGCTAATGTTGTTTTGCAAGGTTGAAACTATCGGTTGATTGTTTGTGCTTGTTTTTATGCTTAGTTTGTTTTCATTGGCTATTTTTGATGCTATGCTAAAAAGGCTAGTATTCTCCCAGCTTCTACGTTTGGCGAGCTTTTGAGGGCTTGCGAAATTTA
>NZ_LIWF01000098.1:0-294 GCF_012978615.1 Campylobacter sp. RM9328
GTGGGTTATTTGGATTAAAAATAGCATTTAAAACCGCAAAAATATCAGAATATTTTATAGTTTTTATATCTTTATTGCCAAAGCTTGGTAGGATATAGTTTTGGTGTTGTTTGGTTATTTTAGCGATATAGCTTTGGCTTATGCCATTTTTTAGTTTTTGTTTGATATATGTGTTAAATAAATTTTTATATAGATATTTTTCATCTTTACCCATAATTGTATTTATATCTTTACCGCTCTCAAGCTCTTTTAAAATCTTTAAGGCATCACGCCTAGCTTCAGCTACGCTATAAA
>NZ_LIWF01000099.1:0-279 GCF_012978615.1 Campylobacter sp. RM9328
TTTTAGAGAATTTGGAATTTTATTGGTTTTTATAGATTTGTATAGTGAAGAAATTTATTTTTAAAACTATTTTGAGATTTTAATAAAATCATTTTTAGAATAATAGAAATTTAAATCTTATTTTTAAAGTTTTAAATTTTTGCTAATATTTTTAATTTATGAAATATGAAATATTATGTGAATTTGGTAATTTTAAATTTGTTGTTTTTTATGAAGTTAAATATCGAAAAATTTATATTTTAGAAATTTGATATTTTAAATTTATTTTTCTTTTTATGG
>NZ_LIWF01000100.1:0-236 GCF_012978615.1 Campylobacter sp. RM9328
CTTCGGCGGCAACGTAAGAGACGGCAGAGGCGATTTGAGCAATCATACCAATAACGGACTAGCGAGGGATTAATGGCAAAGTATCTAGCGGATATAAAACAGAGCATAAAAGACATTCTGCTCACACCTCTTGGCTCACGTGTAATGCTACCGGACTATGGTAGTAGGCTTTTTGAGCTAATCGATCGCCGCGTCGATGATAGCTTTCGTGCCGATCTTGCTTGCTATGTTATCAA
>NZ_LIWF01000101.1:0-235 GCF_012978615.1 Campylobacter sp. RM9328
TTTCGGCGGTAGCGTGAGCGATAGCCGCGGAAGCCTAACTAATCATACGAATAACGGGCTAGCAAGGAACTAATATGAAGTATTTGGCAAGCATAAATGAGAGCATAAAAGACATTTTATTAACCCCGCTTGGCTCACGTGTAATGCTACCGGACTATGGTAGTAGGCTTTTTGAGCTAATCGATCGCCGCGTCGATGATAGCTTTCGTGCCGATCTTGCTTGCTATGTTATCGA
>NZ_LIWF01000102.1:0-223 GCF_012978615.1 Campylobacter sp. RM9328
TAATTACTAATAACGCAATAACTCAAATAAGCGCTAGAAGAACTCTAGATTATGCTATAGTAGGCAACTCTAATAGAGCTATCGCACCAGCACCACTACCACCAATATCAGCTAGCACATTCTTTAGTGGATTTAGAACTCATATAGCAAGTGACCACTTCCCTGTAACATTTAGGAGATTCCCATGAAAATAGCTATAAAAATATCTTTAATATCTATAATA
>NZ_LIWF01000103.1:0-219 GCF_012978615.1 Campylobacter sp. RM9328
CACTTAATGCGCAAATGGTATCCATAAATCACAAAGATACCGAAGTTATAGATGTTAAGATAGAAAAATCAGAAATTGAAATGATATCAAATTTAGTTTATGCACAGCCTCCTATTTATGGATATAAGAACAAAGCTCTCGAGATGGATATAATTAAGCCTGTTAGTAAGGAGCTTTTACCGACTGTTGTGTTTGTGCCGGGAGGCGGGTTTGTGTCTT
>NZ_LIWF01000104.1:0-219 GCF_012978615.1 Campylobacter sp. RM9328
GCCAAACCCAGCACCATCAGACCCAAATTCAAATAACCAAAATACCACAAATAACAATAATCAACAAAACAACAACACCCAAGACCCAAGCAATAATAATAACCAAAATAACAACTCTCAAAGCTCAAATTCACAAGGTAGCACCACCACACCAACACCAACACCAAGTAACCCAGAATCAAGCAACCAAACGCCAAATAACCAAAATTCAAATCAAAC
>NZ_LIWF01000105.1:0-200 GCF_012978615.1 Campylobacter sp. RM9328
TTACACTTGTTTAGGTTTGAGAGATTGACAAGGGGAATTAGCTCAGCTGGGAGAGCGCCTGCTTTGCACGCAGGAGGTCAGCGGTTCGATCCCGCTATTCTCCACCATAGTTTAAATTTAAAAGATAGCAATAATAGAAATTTATTAATCAAAGTCTAATCAGAGAGTTTATTTTAAACTTTCTGATTAGACTTTAGTCT